>JAMPBI010000049.1 GCA_023666775.1 Alistipes sp.
ACAGGAACGTGTTGCGGGAGTATTTGGAGGACAGAGAAAAGGAGGTTGTTTCGATTATGATGAGTTTGTATGATGAGGAAGAAGTTATGCGGTCTTATATCCAAAGCGAACGTTATGAAGAAGCACAAAAAACAACAAAGGACAATGCCCGCAGACTTTTGAAATTAGGAAAAATAAAAGTCAATGAAATATCGGAATGTTTTCCCGATTTGTCTGAGAATGATGTTAGGGAACTTGAAACCGAGGTTATGCAGTTAGCGTAATCAAAAAAACAATTTATATCAAAATAACAACGTAAAGGCGCATGGAAACAGTAAAATGTTATAATGAAATAACGACACCCCGAAGGAGGAACAGCCATGAAAGAAAAAATCTACGCCATTCCCGTGAACGACGCCTTTGACAGCGGCTGCGAATGCGCCATATGCAAAATGTACAAAACGCTGGAAGACGACGCCGTCGCCTACACCATGGGTCCAAGCTATATGGAAGACGATATCCGTTTGCAGACCGACAAGGCGGGTTTTTGCGAAAAACATATGCAGATGATCTATACTTCCGGCAACAAACTGGGAATTTCCCTGATACTCAAGACACATTTTGACAAGATCATACGGGATACCGCCCCTCTCTCCGCCATGTCCGGCGAGAAGAAGAAACTTTTGGGCAAAACCGAAGGCAGTTTCCCTCTGGCGGACTACCTTACGGAATTAAACGGCTCCTGCTTCGTCTGCGACCGTATCAACAACGTATTCGACCGTTACATCGATACGATCTTTTACCTGTATAAATCCGACGGCGGCTTCCGTGAAAAATTCAATTCCTGCAAAGGTTTCTGCAATAAACATTTTCTCGTCCTCATCAAAAAAGCCCCTGAATATCTCAAGGGCACGGCGCTGGAAGAATTTACCGGTATCCTGAAAGACCTGTACGTCAAAAATATGGAGCGGGTCCGCGACGATCTGGCGTGGTTCATTGATAAATTTGACTACCGCAATAACGACGCCCCGTGGAAAAATTCCAAAGACGCCATTCCCCGCGCCATCATCAAGACAAACGGCATTATTCAGGAAGAGCCGTAACGGTTTCTTCGGGATCCTCATAAATAAATTCCCGTGTGGAACTTAAAACGATCCCGTCGCCGCCATGCTGCACCACTTCAATCACGTCCCCGTCCGCGAGCTGCACCCTTGGTACAACGAGCGTATGGGGATTAATACAGATGGTATCGCACTCTTTTCCGTTTATCACCACAAAACTGTATTTATTAAAATCCCTTCCTTCCACGCAGGCTCTCTCGTTATAATTGTACGCGTCCCTGACCTCGATCTCCCTCAGTCCCATACGCATATCCGTCGCGTCGTAAATGCTGCGGTAATCGTACACCTTCTTTTCACCGTAAAGAATGTCGTACTCCAGAAGCGTAAGTTTTTCAAGATAATCCTCGTTGCCGCTGTATTTCTGATGATAAGAATTTACAACGCCCGTATGGATATCAAGGCGCTCGAGGATATGGGAGGATAACTGGAACGCCTCCATATCCTTATCGGAAAATCCCGCGTCGAAATTACTCCATATGATATACTGGCTTTTATAAATGTCGCCGGAAACCAGATTTTCATCGGTAAACGTAAATCCCGGCAGATGGTCGCCGTACAGGACGAGAATGGTTTTCTCTTTCCGTTTTTCCAGCTTTTTCACGAGCTGTCCCACGAAATCGTCCATTTCCTTAACCTGGCTGACATAATAAGAAAATCCTACCGCCTCGCTCTCGTCAAAGAAATTTTCCACTTCGATCGGATATGGGAGCGGATTGTCCTTGGTCAGTTCCGCTAACTTCTCCTCGCTCTGAGGATAGTCCCCATGCCCCTGCACCGAAATCGCGTAAATAAAATCGCTTCCGTCCGTACTGTCAAGCATTTCAAAAATATACTCCGTGAGCGCCCCGTCCTTCGCCCAGCCTATCGGATTTACCGGAACTTCCTTCATATATTCAATGGAAACAAATTCGTCAAATCCCAGATTGGCATACACATGGTAGCGGTTGTAGAACGAACCGTCGTTATTGTGCAGAACATGCGCCGTATATCCCTTCGCGCGCAGATTATAACAGATCGTTTCGCACGCCTGATTTTTGAGTACCGTCTTGAACGGATATTCCCCCGTTCCGAAATCGTCGATGTTCATTCCCGTGATCACTTCAAATTCCGTATTTGCCGTTCCCGCGCCAAAAGAGGGAACGAGAAGATACCCCGAAGGATACTCGTCGTAAAGGCGCTTAAAATTCGGCGCCGGCGCCATGGAATACGATACGTCTTTTACCAGTTCCGGATCCATAAAAGACTCAAGCTGGAGAAAAATAATATTAACGACTTCTTCCTTCGGTTCCGGCACCGTTTCAATGTCTTTTAAGTCTGGCACCTCGATATCAAATTCCTTAAAATCAACTTCCTTATAGGCGTCCGGTTTATCAATGCCGTTATCGAAAATGCTGTTCGCGAAACAATACGCGAAGCCGTATTCCTCAAACGCCGTCGTGATATTTCCAAACCGCGGCGCGATCTGCCCCGTCTTTATCCCGATCCAGAACATGCCGCTGATACACACATACAATATTCCCATCGCGCCGATTGTTCTTATGTAATCGATCTTCTCCGCACAAATCTCGCTCTTTAAAAAAATATAGCCGATACCCGCTATCGCGGCGGCAGCGCCAAAACCGATCAACACGATCCCCGCCGTGTTGATATAGGATTTCGCTATTTTTACCGCGTCCCCCAGCAGAAGAAAATCGTTGGCGGTAAACGGGGTTTTGCGGAACAAAAGGATAATGTAATCGACAATTCCCGCCAAAATCCACAAAAAAGAAACCAGCACGAACACGAACTGCCTTCTGCGAAACAGCCACGCGGCGCACAGCGTCAACGCGACGATCAGCGTATTAAAGACAAAAATAAAAGGTGCTGTGGCAATATGCACAACACCTTCCAGGAAACCTCTCCTGCTCAGACACTCAACAAAGAAATTAATACATACAGCCAGAACAGCAGTAAACAAAATCTTATGTTTCATCCACTCTGTCTCATTGATTTTCATAATAATTCCCCATTAATTCTGCTCTAATAATTCTTTTATCTCTCTTGCCTTTTCTTTCATGCGCGAATTTGCGTCCTTTGAAATCAAAATAGCCTCTATGTACCGTCTGCTTGCCGTCTTATCCCCGCATTTTCTCGCAAGATCGGCAAGCAGCAGCGTAACCGTATTGATATCCATGCCGCAGATCGGAGGCACTTCTTTCGTGTAGCTGAGAGAAAAACCTTCGTATGCCGACTGCAAATACTTCTGCTCCTCCTCCTGACAATCCTTGCGCAGTTTCGCAACCGTCTGGTCGTCCGCGGAAAGTCCCGCCACCATGCTTCGGTAAAGCCATGCCATTTTCAGGCAGATATACGCTTTCTCGCTGTTCTTTCCCTTCATACAGATCACATTGGCAAGCGCCAGGCTGTGACGGTCAATGGCGTCATAAAACGTGTAAATATTGTTCTCGTCGTCCGGAATTTCCTTGAAAGAAACGGAAATCCCTTCGCGGATAAGCTTTGCCTGCCCCGGCGTGATATGTCCGTATGATTTGCTCGTCGCCGCGTAGCCGCAATGGGAACATACGATCACGTCATACTTGAGCGGCTCAAATCCCGCGTAGATCGGCTTCAGGTCCGTATCCGTCCCCACCAGCTTTGCCTTGCCGACACGCACCGTTTTCGTCTTAAACTGCTTTCCGCAGACAGGACAGGTCATTGTCTTATCAAAGATAAAATCCGCTTCTTTCAGCGGTTCCGCTTTCTTTTCTTCCTTATCCTTGTTCTTGTCCTCTCCGTCTTCATAAATGTTTTGAAAATTTTCTGCTTTAATACCGAACCTGCTCAGTCCCGAAAGTAAATTTGCCATGATACCTCCAATTATATCTTAAATGAACTTTTTAATGAAACAATCCTGTTAAACACCGGATTTTCTTTGGTACTGTCTTTACTGTCCATGCAGAAATATCCGTTCCTGACGAACTGGAATTTCTCGTCCATACCTGCCTTCGCAAGCTCCGGCTCCACATAGCAGTTTGTTAAAACGGTAAGAGAATTGGGATTTAAGTTCAATGAACCGTCCTCGTTATATACGCCCTTCTCCTCATCGACAATATTTTCGTAAAGCCTTGCTTCCACCTGCACCGCGGTATTCGCTTCTACCCAGTGGATCGTACCCTTTACTTTACGTCCCGTAAATCCGGAACCGCTCTTTGTCTCAGGGTCGTAGGTACAATGGATCTCCGTAACCCTGCCGTTTTCGTCTTTAATGAAACTCTCGCATTTTACGAAGTAAGCGCTCATCAGCCTCACTTCATTTCCCGGGAACAGCCTGTAATACTTTTTCGGCGGCTCCTCCATAAAATCTTCCCTCTCAATATAAAGCACCCTGCCAAACGGTACCTTTCGCGTTCCCATTTCCTCATTTTCCTGATTATTCGGAACGTCGAGGTATTCCGTCTGCCCCTCCGGGTAATTATCTATGACCAGCCTGACCGGGTCAAGCACCGCCATCATTCTTCTCGACTTGAACTTCAGATCCTCGCGGATACAATGTTCCAACATCGCGTAATCCACGGAACCGTTCGCCTTGGTCACGCCAACCAGTTCCACAAACATACGAATGGACTCCGGCGTAAATCCTCTTCGGCGGAGAGCCGCGATAGAAACCATTCTCGGATCGTCCCAGCCGTCCACGATCCCGTCCTGAACCAGTTTCTTGATATACCGCTTGCCGGTGATCACGTTGGTCAGATATAATTTCGCAAATTCGATCTGCTTCGGCGGATTTTCAAATTCACATTCCCTTACGACCCAGTCATACAGCGGTCTGTGATCCTCAAATTCCAACGTGCAGATGGAATGGGTAATTCCTTCAATGGCGTCCTCGATCGGGTGGGCAAAATCATACATCGGATAAATGCACCATTTATCTCCGGCGCTGTGATGACGCATATGCGCCACACGGTAAATGATTGGATCCCGCATATTGATATTCGGCGACGCCATATCGATCTTCGCGCGAAGCACTTTGGAACCGTCCTCATACATACCGTTTTTCATATTCTCAAACAATTCCAGATTTTCTTCGACGCTCCTGCCGCGGTACGGGCTTTCCCTGCCCGGTTCCGTCAGCGTTCCGCGGTATTCCCGGATCTCGTCCGGCGTCAGGTCGCAGACATACGCCTTGCCCTTTTTGATCAGCTTAACGGCATACTCATACATCTGGTCAAAGTAGGAAGAGGCAAAAAACAGCCGGTCGCCCCAGTCCGCTCCAAGCCATTCCACGTCCTTCTTGATGGACTCCACAAACTCGATGTCTTCCTTGGTAGGGTTGGTATCGTCAAACCGCAAATGAAACTGACCGTTATATTTTTGCGCTAATCCGTAATTTAATAAGATCGACTTGGCATGTCCTATGTGAAGATAACCGTTCGGCTCCGGAGGAAATCTGGTCTTAACAGTCTCGCAGTGGCCCTCCTCGATATCTTTTTCGATAATCTGCTCAATGAAATTTCTGGCTGTTACTTCATTTTCCATAAGATCCTCCACAGTAAAAATATAAACTCAAATCTCAAATTATTACTATTTTACCACAACCTGCCCAAATTATAAAGAAAAATATGCGCAATTTCCTCTTAGAAAAAAAATAACAGTCCGGCTTATGCCGAAATGTTATATCCCATAGAGCTGCTAACGGGAATCGAACCCGTGACCTCCACATTACCAATGTGACGCTCTACCATCTGAGCTATAGCAGCCTGCAAAAGCTTCTGATGGGACTCGAACCCACGACCTACTGATTACGAATCAGTTGCGCTACCAACTGCGCTACAGAAGCAGATGTTATGCTGTTGTGCCGTTTCGTTTTTTATTTCAAACTGCAACAAATGATATTATAATATTAAATAATGTAAAAATCAAGTATTTTATGGAGAATATTTTTTATTGTGAATTTTTATCCTTCCGTTATCTTACCCGTCTGATACAAAACTCTTTCATAAATTCAATGATTTTCGCGCCATCTCCCGTTTCATAAAAACCAATCAATAAAATTTTAAACTCCTCCAGCTTTTTAATCGGTATCTGAAAAATCCCTACGTTATTTTCAATCAACACCTTATTTGCTATAAGCTGTGCCACCCGCTTATTCCCGTCAATAAACATCTGGCTCCGGGCTACATAACAAAAATATTTTAACGCCCGTAACTCGATATCCTTTTCCTTTTCAATCTCTTTTAATTCATCAATAATAATTCCGGTGTACGGTATTTCCGGTTCCCATGCAGTACCTCCAATCTGTACCGGAATTGTCCTGATTTCTCCCGCATAGTTAAATAACAATTCACCTACAAGTCTGTTATATTCTCTTAATAACATAATACAATTCTCATAATCCAGATTATCGAGAAGAAACTGCCACGCCCTCTTCATATTTATTACAAACAACACTTCTTCCGAGCTCGTCATGGTAGGCGCGTTTGCAAGGATTGCTTCCGTTTTTGGGAATGTGGTTCCCAATCCTTCCAAATTCGCGCTTTTCCATATACTGTCTACCAAAAGCCGTTTTGCCATTTCGATTGCCGTATCACGCATTACCCCAAATTCCTCCCTGTATTTGCTTTATATTACAAAAGCACAAAAATATGATTTGCTACCTCACATACCCACGCACCAGACGCGCGTCGCACTCATGCACAAAAAACTTCCGCCCGTCCGAAAAATAAAACCATGTCCCCTTCCGGTACCGGCAGAACGGAATATAATAAACACGCATGGGCAGGTAAAGCACAATAAAATTCCTTGTGATCAAACCTCTTCCGAACTCAAATTCCACTAACGGTCTTTCCTCTTCCAGTTCCTTATAAAGCAGCGCGATCATACGCTCCGTATTCTCACCCTTATAAATCATGCGGAAACTTCCGAGAAGTTTTGGAAAAAGGGCAAAAAAGACCATCAAAAGACCGGCAAGCGTGATCACGGCCGCTACCGCCATGACGGCAAAAGCCATATAATAGCTTTCCCGGATCTGCTTTCCTTCCTCAAATAACGCCAAGCTGATCCCGGCGAACAGCAGACCGTATATCGTGACGGAAACTCCCGGTCCCCGGTAATTATCGGCAAGATATTTCGCGAACCATTCCTCGGAACAGATATAATTTCCGTCGGCAAACTTCGGTCTTCGCTCATAAAACAGCCAAAAACACACGATACACAGCAGATAAAACGCGCTCTGCCTCACAAGGATCCACAGACCGTATATATACCACTTGATAAACGCGTCGCTGGTCTGAAAAAAAGCGTTCCCGTCCTTTATCAGATAATCGTAACTAAACCAAACGACCACGCCTATTACGGCATATTCCACGATCTGATTGAAAACCAGTCCGATCACGGACGTATTGGTTATCCTGCGGCTTAACAGAGTGAACAGGACGCCGAGGACGAGGAAAATCCCGCACAGTGCCAGCGATTCCTTAAAAAAATCATCGTTATGTAAAAACCACGCCAGTTTTGCGCTCATGTGATATTGCCCGCTGCAAAAATACCCGAAAATAAGTCCTTCCATTATGGCAGTCGTCGCGATCAGCACAAAAGGAACCATACAGCAGATGACCCTTTCCACAATGCTTCTGCGTTTCATCAGCCTGTATAAAGTCATTAACGGCAGGAAAATTCCGATGATCAGCTGCAGCGTAACGACCCATGAAGGCGTATCCGCCACTCCGTGAATATGGGCAAGAAACGTATCCCACAATTGATACAGAAAAAGTTCTCTTATGTCCATCGTCAATCATTTCCCTTCGATCAGCAGCGAACATTTATTTTTGATCCTCTGCAACGCGTTGTCAACCGCTTTCGGCGACCTGCCAAGCCTTGCCGCGATTTCCACGCAGCGTTCCCCGAGCATGAAATAACGCAGTACCTGCCGTTCCAGTTCGCTCAACGACGCGTTCAGACGGTCCTCAATATCCTCTGCCGACTCCATGTCGATATACATATCCTCCGGGTTTTGCTCCTTTTCGGAAACAAGCACATCGGAGAGCGTCGTCTCCCCCTCCTCATTTCCCTCCATAGGCATATAAAAGGAAAGATACGAGTTTAAGGGATTATGCTTCTTGCGGTTCGCCGTGCTTACCGCCGTACACATCTGACGGTTAATGCACATGCTGGCAAAAGTCATAAAAGAAGCCGTCTTATGGGGATCATATCCCCGGATCGCTTTATACAGTCCGATCATTCCTTCCTGTATCAGATCGTCGCTGTCACCGCCCGCAAGATACATCGCCTTCGCTTTTTTGCGCACAAGGTTCTTGTAACGCTCCAGCAAAACGTCGCACGCCTCCTCGTTTCCCTCGCTGTACAATTCAATTAACTGCTCGTCGCTAAACTTCTCTAACATACGCACCTATACCATTCTCTGTCTGACGATCTCAAACGCAAGCACCCCTGCCGCAACGGACGCATTCAGGGAATCGATATCTCCCTTCATGGGAATGGACGCTGTCATGTCGCATTTTTCACGGACAAGACGACTCACTCCGTTTCCCTCGTTGCCGATAACAAGACCGATCGGTCCCTTTAAATTCAGATCATACATCACTTCTCCGTCCATATCGCCGCAGACAAACCAGATACCTTCTTTCTTTAACTCCTCGATCGTCGCCGCGATATTGGTCACTTTGGCAACCGGCGTATAATTTAACGCCCCCGCCGACGCCTTCAGGACCGTTGCCGTAAGCCCCGCCGCCCTTCTCTTCGGAATGATCACGCCGTGGGCGCCGCACAGATTGGCGGTACGGATAATGGCTCCCAGATTGTGGGGATCTTCAATCTCGTCCAGAAGAAACACAAAAGGCGGCTCCCCTTTGTCCTTTGCCGCCCGCAAAATGTCCTCCACCCCGGCGTATTCATAAGCCGCCGCATAGGCGATCACTCCCTGGTGTTTTCCCGTGGCAGACATATTGTCAAGCCGTTCCCGGCTTACATACTGGATCAGACTTCCCGCTTTCTTCGCTTCCCTCGCGATCGTTCTCACCGGTCCGTCCTGACAGCCGTCAAGGATAAACACCCTGTCAATGGTCCTGCCGGAACGGAACGCCTCAATAACGGCATTTCTTCCCTCTATGGTAAATTCTTCGTATCGCATTCCTTTATCTCTCCAATTTCCGTCAACGCAGTCTTCATCAACTCCATTAACCTATCGTTCTGTCCCGTCAGGTACAGATACCCCACAAGCGCCTCAAGTCCCGTCGCCTTGCGGTAATCCCCCACCGTTGCGTTTTTCGCCGTAGTGTGGGATTTCGCGTTTCTGCCCCGCTTGTAAAAACCTTCATCCTCGGCGTTCAAAAGAGGTTCCATCTTCACTGCCATCTTTGCCTGCGTCTGCGCCTTTACAATATTACTGGTGTGGCGGTGCATTTTATTAACCTGCACATTTCCCTTATTGACCACAAAGGAACGGACGATCAGATCAAACACGCCGTCCCCTATGTACGCTAAAGCAAGCGGCGAATAACTCCGTATATCCACCTCTTTAAGCCCTAACGTCTCGTTCATCACACGGATCAGATCACTCATTACTGTTTTCTCCAACGCACGCCCTCGCGCGTATCTTCAATGATAATGCCCTTTTCCAGAAGTTCGCTGCGGATCTCGTCCGCCCGGGCGAAATTCTTTTCCTTTTTCGCCGCCTTGCGCTCCTCGATCTTAGAAAGAACATAGGCTTCCAGTTCGCCGTCCACTTCCGCCTTTACGTTCTGCGCAAACAGATCCAGGGACAGAACCTTGTCAAAACTCTTCAGAAGCTCCCTCTTGGTCCCGTCGTTCATATCGTCCCTTAAAACGTCGTAAATGCATGTGATCGCCATGGACGTATTCAGATCGTTTCCGACGGCTTCACGGAACTTCGCGTCAAATTCCTCAAATTTCGCTCTGTCAACCGCGCCGTCGTCTTTGAGTTCCGCTATCTTATTCCGAAGTTTTCCGTAAGCCGCCGCGACATTATCCATAACCTC
>JAMPBI010000004.1 GCA_023666775.1 Alistipes sp.
GGAGAAGAAAAACAGCTTACGGCAAGGGAATACGACATGCTTTTGTATTTCGTCCAAAATCCCAATAAGGCAATTCCGAAAAAGGAGCTGTTTTCGGCGGTCTGGGGAATGGAGTCTTTCGGAGACATTTCCACGGTGACGGTACATATTAATAAATTAAGGGATAAGATCGAATTTGACAGTTCCAATCCGCAGTTCATCGAAACGGTGTGGGGCGTCGGTTATCGGTTTAAGTTATAACGATGGAACATATCATATTTGAAAATAAAGACTATATTGTATACAACAAACCCGCCGGAATGTTGGTTCAGTCGGATAAATCGTTTGACGTGGATCTGGTAAGCCGGCTGATGACGTATCTTTCCCAAAAGGGAGAGAAACCACGGATTTTTGTGATCAACCGTCTGGACAGACCGGTATCGGGGCTGGTGCTTCTCGCGAAGAATAAAGAAACGGCGTCAAAACTTTCCAAAGACCTTGCGGAGGGCAGAATCGGGAAGGAATATATGGCGGTCGTTCACGGCGGATTGGCGGAAAAGACGGGGACGTTTACGGACTATCTTTTAAAGGACGGCAGAAGCAATCTGTCCAAAGTCGTATCCGGCAAAGAAAAGGACGCGAAAAAAGCGGTGCTTGAGTATGAGGTTCTGGAAACAAAGCAGGAACTGTCACTGGTACGTATCCGGCTTGTAACCGGGAGACACCATCAGATCCGCGTTCAGTTCGCCTCCCGCGGACACGCGTTATACGGAGATACCAAATACGGTTTGGGCGGGGAGCGTTCGGGAGAACGGGGAATGATCGCGCTGTGTTCCTGTGAATTATCCTTTTGGGGAAGGACATTTACCGTAGAACCGGAGGGCGGCGCCTTTGAATATTTTCGGAAGGATTCGGGAACACTCTAATCAAAAATACGCGGGTGATCGGAATGTTTGGCGGAATCAATGATAATGACAGGAAAACTTTAATATTGGCAGGGCTATGTGCCGGCGTAACCGGGGTCGTATATTTTTTCTTTAAATATCTCCTATATCTGGTTGCGCCTTTTTTGGTGGGATTAATTTTGGCGGTTCTTATCAACAAACCGGTCTCTTTTATGAACAGAAAGTTTAAGATCCACCCGATAATCGGAACGATATTTGTTATCGCGTCGGCTGCCGCGGTGTTTTCTTTCTGGCTTTCCTATGTAGGGACAAGATTTGTATTTGAGATAAAGAAATTTTTAATAAATTATCCCATTTACTATGACAAGGCGGTTGATTCCGTCTGCGATTTATGCTGCCGTATGGATACCACGCTGGGAATGGACGACGGGTGGACATATGCCCTTGTGGAGAGAAATGTTACCAGAACCATGTCGCAGGCGGCGGACAATATGCTGCCGTCGCTTATGCAGAGTTCCGCAGGCGTCATCACCACGGTCGTCATGTGGGGAGCGGGTATCGTTCTGGCGATCACGTCCGTTTTTTTTATGATAAAAGATGTAGATAAAATGGCGGCATGGGTGAAGAACGGAGTATACAGCAAATGGTTCCGTATTCTTTTCGGCAGGCTTTCCCACTTCGGGGCGGCGTATCTGAAAACCCAGTTTGTTATCATGGCGATTACGGCAGTCATATGTACGCTGGCGATGTATCTTATCGGCAACGGATATCCCATTATGATCGGTATTCTTATAGGACTTCTCGACGCGCTTCCGCTGTTTGGTACCGGGACGGTGCTGATCCCATGGACGGTCATTTATCTGTTTGCGGGAAAATTTTATAAAGGGGCGATCGTATTTACGGCTTACGCGGTCTGCTATGTGGTCCGTGAGATCCTGGAGCCGAAAATGATGGGAGGACATATGGGGATCCCTCCCGTAGTTATGCTGATCACAATGTATATCGGTATTCTTTTATTCGGATTGTTTGGCTTTATACTGGGACCCGCCGCTTATATCATCATTACGGAGGTAACGGCGTATTTGCGGAAGGTCATTTAAAAAATTCCGCTTTTACTTGCCAAGAAACCGCTTTCGGGTTATTATAGTAGTAGTGATTTTGCGGAAAGGAAGGACTTTTATATGGTTGAATATATATTGGGGAATTATATGATATCCAAAGAACTTATGTCCAGAGAACAACTTGACCGCGTCTGTGAAAAACAGGATAAGATCCGGGTGAAGCTGGGGCTTATCGCCGTTTCCGAGGGGTATATGTCGGCAGGACAGGCGGAGGAAGTCAATCGGGAACAGGCTGTCTGCGATAAACGGTTCGGGGATATCGCGATAGAGAAAGGTTACATCACGCCCGCGCAGCTTGACAGGATATTGAAGCTGCAGGGGAATACATATTTGATCTTCGTTCAGGCGCTGGTGGACGAAGGAATTGTAAGTATCGAGGGTATGGAAGACGTTCTGGAGCGGTTCCGTAAGGAAAACGGCTATGGCAATTCGGAGATGGAAGTGTTAAAGTCCGATGACGTGGACAAAATCCTTCCGCTGTTCCTCCCGGCAAAGGCGGAGGAAGTGGAAGAGGTGATCCATATAGCCGTAAAAACAATACTCCGCTGTATTGACAGACATGTATATCCCGAACGCGCCTTTTTTGTGGATAAGCTGTCTACGGAAAACATGGTCATGCAGACGCTGGAGGGTGACATAACCTTGACTACGGCGTTTCAGGAGGACTCCGGGGCGATGGTTCTGCTGGCGGGGGCATACGCCAGGGATAAGTTTAACGCGCTCGATGAGGAAGCGCTGGACTCGGCGGCGGAATTTCTGAACTGTATCAACGGAATGTATACGGCGGCGCTGGAAACCAAATCGATCAGCACGGATCTGATACCGCCGGAATATGGTTCGGCAGAATGGGAAATAAATGAGGGCACGATCTGTAAAGTGCCTTTGTGGATACGAAACAAGAAAATGTATTTTGTGGTTATTAAATAAAGTGGAGGAATAATTATGGCAACTGTATTAATTGTTGATGATTCGAAGACTTCAAGGAAAATTCTTCGGGGAATACTGGAAGGAGCGGGACATGTTATCGTAGGCGAGGGCGTCAACGGTGAAGAAGCGTTTTTAAGGTATAAGGAGCTGAGACCGGATATCGTTACGCTGGATATTACCATGCCGAAGATGGACGGGCTCGAGGCGCTGCAGATTTTAAAGAAGCAGGACGAAAACGCCAGAATAATCATGATCACGGCGTTGGGACAGAAAGAGAAAATGATCCAGGCGGTTAAGTTCGGCGCGACGGAGTTCATCACCAAGCCTTTTGAAGATGAGGACGTTTTAAAGGCAGTAAATAAGGCGCTTGAGAATTAAGGCGGAATAAGGAGATTGATAATGGCAGGAAATAAGAAGTTTGTTGAAGCGATCACTTCCATGGAGGAAGATTTTGCGCAGTGGTATACGGACATTGTAAAGAAGGCGGAACTGATCGATTATTCCAGCGTAAAAGGCTGTATGATCATTAAACCGGCAGGGTACGCGATCTGGGAGAATATCCAGAAAGAGCTGGACGCGCGGTTTAAGGAAACGGGCGTGGAAAACGTTTATATGCCGATGTTCATACCCGAAAGTCTTCTTCAGAAGGAGAAAGACCATGTGGAGGGGTTCGCGCCGGAAGTGGCGTGGGTGACCCACGGAGGATTGGAGCCGCTTTCGGAGAGGCTCTGCGTAAGACCGACTTCCGAGACGTTATTCTGTGATTATTACGCGAATTGTGTGGAATCTTACAGGGATCTGCCGAAGCTTTCCAACCAGTGGTGTTCCGTAGTCCGCTGGGAGAAGGAGACAAGACCGTTCTTACGTTCCCGGGAATTTTTATGGCAGGAGGGACATACGGCGCACGCAACAGCGGAAGAAGCGCAGGAGAGGACCGTCCAGATGTTAAACCTTTATGCGGAATTTTTGGAAAATGTCCTTGCAATCCCGGTGATCAAGGGACAGAAGACCGAAAAGGAAAAGTTCGCGGGCGCAATCGCTACTTATACCGTGGAAGCGTTAATGCATGACGGAAAGGCGCTGCAGTCGGGAACCAGCCACAATTTCGGCGACGGTTTCGCCAAGGCGTTTGATATTCAGTATACGGACAGGGACAATACGTTAAAATATGTTCATCAGACTTCATGGGGAATGACTACGAGGCTGATCGGCGCGATCATCATGGTTCACGGCGACGACAGAGGGCTTGTGCTTCCGCCGAAGATTGCTCCGGTTCAGGTCGCCGTTATTCCGATCCAGCAGAAGAAGGAAGGCGTTCTTGAAAAGGCGGCGCAGTTGAAGGAAGCGCTTTCCGGTTTCCGCGTGAAAGTGGACGATACGGACAAGAGTCCGGGGTGGAAGTTCTCGGAGCAGGAAATGAGAGGTATTCCGGTAAGGATTGAGATCGGACCGAAAGATATCGAAGCTGGTCAGTGCGTGGTGGTCCGAAGAGATACCGGTGAGAAGATACCGGTCCTGCTTGACGAGGTTTCTTCAAAGATACCGGAAATTCTTGATACCATGCAGAAGGAAATGCTTGAGAGGGCAAGAAAGCATAGGGATTCCCATACCTACACGGCAGTAACTTATGATGAATTTAAAGAGACGGTCGCGAATAAACCGGGCTTTATAAAGGCTATGTGGTGCGGCGACGAGGCATGCGAGCTTAAAATAAAAGAAGAGACGACGGCAACGTCAAGGTGCATGCCGTTTGAGCAGGAGCAGTTATCGGATAAATGCGTGTGCTGCGGAAGACCTGCGAAAAAAATGGTTTACTGGGGCAAAGCGTACTAATCCGACGAGTTTTTCATAGTAAGAATAAAGTGAGTGATCGTAATTGATAAAGGCAGGAAAACTTAGAATTGAATTACCGAAAGATGTTAAATATATCATTGATACGCTGTGTGAACATGATTTTGAGGCATACGCGGTGGGTGGCTGTATCCGCGACAGCATTTTAAAACGTAACCCCGACGACTGGGATATCACGACAAACGCGCTGCCCGGGCAGGTAAAAGAACTGTTTAAACGGACGGTGGATACCGGGATACAGCACGGAACGGTTACCGTTATGATTGACAAGAACGGTTACGAGGTGACCACTTACCGTATCGACGGCGAGTACGAGGACGGCAGGCACCCCAAGTCGGTTGAATTTTCTTCGGAACTGGTTGAGGATCTGAAACGCCGTGATTTTACGATCAATGCCATGGCATATAACGATAAAACGGGACTACGCGACGAGTTTGGCGGGATCAGCGATATCCGCAAGTGTATGGTGCGCTGCGTGGGAAATCCGAGAGAGCGTTTTAACGAGGACGCGTTAAGAATGATGCGCGCCGTCCGGCTTTCGGCACAGTTGGGATTTTCCATTCACAGGGAGACGCTGGAGGCGATCCGGGAGCTTGCGCCGAATATCAAGAAAATCAGCATGGAGCGTGTTCAGACCGAACTTATGAAAACGCTCCTGTCGGACAGACCGGAGACGGTGGAACTCTTTTCGGAGTGCGGATTATTAAAGCATATTCTGCCACAGGTAGACAATATTTTAAAATCCCCAAAGAAAACGCTGGTTTTAAGAATGCTCAAAAATTCCGATAAAACGGCTGTCATGCGGTATGGAGCGTTATTGTATTATGCCGGGGAGACCGGTGCCCGCGATATCTTAAAGACGTTAAAACTTGACAACGACACGGTGGATATGGTTACGAAGCTGATTAAATACGAGGCGGTGCCGATCAAAGTGAACGAGGTGGACGTGCGGCAGGCAATGCACGATCTGGGTGTTGATTTTATTCCCCTGCTCCGCGCGTATAAGAGAAATATTTATAAATCAAAAGAAGAGGCGATGTTTATCCCCATGGGAAAACATCTGACGCAGATTGAGACGGTTTACAAACTGTATCAGCAGATTGTGGCGCGCGGAGACTGCGTGCAGCTTAAAGACTTAGCGGTAAACGGTAAAGATCTGATCAATATGGGAATGAAGCCGGGAGAAGAGATTGGCGAAATGCTGGAACTTCTTTTGCGGGTGGTCATCGAAAAACCCATTGAAAATGACAGACAGGTGCTTCTTGCGCTGGTAGAAGGAAAGCTTGCAGACGAAAATTAAATAAGTATCCCATCAACATATTTTGCTGAGGACGTTCATAAAATTAATAGACTCTTCAGATGGCTGATGGGATATTTTTGTGTTTGGAGGCAATTAAAGTGGGGGTTTTTGAGCAATATGGAATATCAGTATACAGGACGGTAAGAGGAAGAGGGGCATTTATCTGTGAAACGAGCGACGGAATGAAGCTTCTGCGGGAGACGGCGTACTCGAAAGAAAAGTACGCAAAAGAAGATTTTGTGACCGGCTCATTGTATAATTCCGGTTATGAAGCGGTGGATATTTTCTGTAAAACCCTGACAGGAGAGTTGTTTGCGGAGGACGAGGAAAAGAAGAAATATTATCTCAAAAACTGGTTTGAGGCGGCGGAGTGCGACGTAAAAAATTACCATGACGTAATGGAGGCGGTGGCGGGTATTGCGAAAGTGCATTTATATCTTAATAAAATACGGATCGATCAGCAGGAGCTTCCGTTCCGGATTCCCGTGGCAGAAAGCCTGAGGGACCGGTTTGGGCGAAAATATAAGGAAATGCGCTCGATCAACAATTATCTGAGAAAAAAGAAAAAGAAAACGGATTTTGAGAGAAAGGCGTGGGAAAATATGCAGGGATATCTGCGTGAAGCCCAGAGCGCCATGGAACTGCTGGAACAATTCGATTATGACAAATTGTTTCAGGGCGCCGTTGAGAATGGCGTACTTGTACACGGTTCCTGTAACCATCACAACATACTGACCGGGAAAAATTATGTGGCGGTGGTTAATTTTGAGCGCGCACATATTAATTTACAGATAACGGACCTGTATGATTTTATGCGGAAGGTTCTGGAAAAGTATCAGTGGGATATTAAACTGGCATACCGCATGATTGACGAATACAACCGCTGCAAAACCATTCGCGGGGAGGAACTGAAACTTCTGGCGGTGCTGTTTGGGTATCCGGAAAAATATTTTAAGATCATGAACCATTATTATACCTCGTCAAAAGCTTGGATACCGGATAAGGATATTGAAAAATTAAATGTGGTCGTAAAACAGAATGAGGCAAGATTAAGGTTTGTAGAATCCTTGAAATAATCCGCAAAATAAAGTATAATAAAAAAGATTATATGTATTTTGACGGAAAGGACTTATTTATGAAAGAGTATATCAGAAACAATATTGAGGAAAGTATCGATGCAAAGAAGAAACTGCTTGCGGACGACAGCCTCCTTTCCGTAGTAGAACAAGTCTCCCGTATTTGTATCGACGCTTATGAAAAGGGCAATAAAATATTAGTGTGCGGTAATGGCGGAAGCGCGTCGGACGCGCAGCATATGGCAGGGGAACTGGTTGGAAGATATAAGATGGAACGGGCGGGGATCCCCGCAATCGCGTTGAATGCCAATACTGCCGTGATGACGGCATTGGGTAATGATTACGATTATGACAGTATATTTGAAAAACAGGTGGCGGCGCTGGGGAAGAAAGAAGATATTTTATTTGTTATTTCCACAAGCGGTAATTCCCAAAATACGGTGCGTGCCTGCGAAGCGGCAAAAAAGATGGGGATAATAACCGTAGCCCTTACGGGAGCCAATGGCGGAATATTAAAAACACTATGCGATCATACGATCAATGTGCCGTCGGATAATACTCCGCGGATTCAGGAAATGCATATTCTGATCATTCACAGTTTATGCGGGCTAATAGAAAAAGAATTGTATAACAGAGGATTTTTTGAGGATTGATCGATGAGAAAGGCTGTTTTTCTGGATAGGGACGGGACGATTAACGAGGAAGTAGACTATCTGCATGAATGTGACAAACTGAAATTTATTCCCGGTACGGAGGAAGCGTTAAGAATTTTAAAGGAAAAAGGGTATCTTCTTATTGTTGTCACCAATCAGTCCGGCGTGGGCAGAGGATATTACCCGCTGGAAGACGTGTATCGGGTACACCGGTACATGAATGAACTGCTGAGGAAAAGCAATGCGGAGATAGACGGTTTTTACTGCTGCCCTCATGTGGAAGAGGATCATTGCGGCTGCCGTAAACCGGAGGCGGGAATGTATTTAGAGGCGCAGAAGGATTTTGATATCGATCTGAAACAGTCGTATATGGTTGGAGACAAAGTAACGGATATCCTTGCGGCAAAAAAACTTGGCTGCGGAGTCGGATTACTGCTTTCCGGGCATGATATAAATGAGGAATACCGCATACAATATGAAAAAGATTGTTACGGAAATCTGCTGGAGTTTGCGAGGGCAATATAGAAAGAGACAGAGATGGGATTAAAAGGAAAGATTGATAAGTTATTAAGATGGGGAAAGATCTGGCGGGCGCAGTTTACCGCGGCAAAAACGCAAAACGCGAGATGTGGGGCAGGCAGCGGCAAGGTTCTGGTAATAAAGTCCGACGCCATAGGAGATTTCCTGATCTGGCTGGACAGCGCCAAAGAGCTTAGAACACTGTATGAAGGTAAATGTATTGTATTGATATGCAGCAGTCCGTGTGTGGAGATCGCGAAGGCAACGGGATATTTTGATGAGATCCTTACGCTGGATATCCGCAGGTTTGAAAGCGATACGGCATACCGGAAAGAAATGATACGGCAGTTTAGCGGTCTTTCGTTTGATACGCTGATACAGACGGCGTTTTCCAGAACCGTGCATATGGACATGCTGGCGGCAGTCATTCCCGCTACGGAAAAAATCGGTCTGGTTTCCGATGAATCCCGCACCAATTTAAGCCGTTATATCGTTACAAAATCCAATAAAAAGAAACTGGATTCCGTTTATGATAAGCTAATCCCCGTAACGGACGGGTGGCTTATGGAAGTTAAAAGGAACGGCGAGCTGATACGGGGGCTGGGTAGGAAGGACTTTAAAACAGGCATGCCTGTACTAAAACCATATGACGTGAGAGACGGAATTATTCCGAAAGGCGATTACTTTATAATTTTTCCGGGAGCAAGCACGCCGAAAAAGATGTGGAATATTAAAAGTTTCGGGGAAATCGCGGATTATGTCTGTGAAAAAACAGGCTGGATCGCGTATGCTTGCGGCGGTCGCGACGAGCAGTATCTCTACGGGCGGCTTGACAGGACAGGCATTGTGGATTATTTCGGAAAGACGACTCTGATGGAGCTTGCGGAAGTGATCCGTCACGCAAGGCTTGTGATCAGTAACGACACCAGCGGGATCCATTTTGCGGCGGCGGTCAATACACCGTCCGTCTGTATTTTAGGCGAATATAATTACGGAAGATTTCTTCCTTATGACTATGACAGGGAATATGGAAGCGAGTTAAAGCCGATGATCGTGTGCCATGCCGATATGCCGTGTAAAAGGTGCGCGGCAGGAAAAATGACGTCGGAATGTAACGCGTGCATGGCGGCAACGGGAAGGTATCTTTGTGTGGAGAAGGTAACGGTTTCCCAGGTAAAGGAAGCCGTGGACAAGATAATAAACACTTACGGGGAGTAGATATGACGAAGGAAATGATACAAAATATGGCAGGGAAACCAAAAAATTTTTTGGTGATCGGCGATATCATGCTGGACAAGTTCTGTAACGGAAAGATTAACCGTATTTCACCGGAGGCTCCGGTTCCGGTCCTGCGTTATCAGAATGAAAAAAATATCCTGGGCGGCGCGGCGAACGTGGCTACCAATCTGGTGGGTATCGGACAGAAAGTTGCCTTGATGGCGTGCGTAGGTACGGATAAAGCGGGAGATGAAGTGCGCCGTCTGCTCTCGGAAGCGGGGATCGACGCGGAGATGGTTGTTTCGGAAGAATGCCGTCCGACGACGGTAAAAACAAGATTTGTCGCGGGACATCAGCAGCTTCTCCGTGTAGACGACGAGAGTACAAAGGAACTGGAAGAGAAAACAAAAGAAGCGGTTCTTGAATGCTATAAAAGAAGAATAAAAGAATTTGACTTAATACTGATATCCGATTATATGAAAGGAATGCTGTCGTATGATTTTACCCGGCAATTGATTCAGACGGCGCATAGCGCGGGTAAAAAAGTTATTGTGGACGTAAAAGATTTGAATGCCGCAAAATACGCGGGTTCCTATCTTTTAAAGCCCAACCGTAAGGAACTGCATGAATTGACCGGTTTACCTGTTGAGACGATGGACGACGTGGTGGAGGCGATGAAGGAACTTCGCGCAAGAGCGGAATGTAAATGCGTTCTCGCGACATTAAGCGGCGACGGCATGGCGTTTTTGGGTGAAGATGACACGGTACTGTTTGAAAAATGTGATTCCAGAAAGGTATATGACGTGGTGGGAGCAGGCGACACGGCGTTTGCCTATGTGGCGGCGGCGCTTGGTTTCGGACTTTCGCCAAGGGATATGTTAAGACTTTCCAATACGGCGTCTTCCATTAAAGTTACCCGTTTTGGCACGTCGGTTGTCACGCTGGGAGACGTGACGGACGAACTGTACCATGAAGTGAACAAGATACAGTCGGTTGATACGATCGAAGGCGCGCTTTTAAGGCATAGAGACAAGAAAATCGTATTTACGAACGGCTGTTTTGACATTCTTCATATCGGACATATCCGTTATCTCAAAGAGGCAAAGGCAAAAGGAGATATTCTTGTGCTGGGACTCAATTCCGACGAATCGGTGAAGCGGTTAAAAGGACCTCAGAGACCGGTCAATAAACAGCAGGACAGGATCGATATGCTGGCGGAAATGGAGTTTATTGATTATGTGGTAGTTTTTGAGGAGGATACGCCGTATGAGCTGATCACGAGAGTGAAGCCGGATATTTTGATCAAAGGCGGCGATTACGAGCCGGACAGGATCGTCGGCGCGGATTTTGTCCGTTCCAACGGCGGAACCGTTGAAGTGATTCCGTTCGTGGAAGGAAAATCAACCACAAATATCATCAATGCAATGAAGCGGCTGGAAGGAGAAACAGAATGAGCATAGTAGTAACAGGCGGCGCCGGTTTTATCGGAAGCTGTATCGTGGCAAAATTAAATGAAATGGGAATTGAGGATATTTATATTGTAGATAATGTGAACACGTCAGAAAAATGGCTGAATCTGCGGAACAAAAAGTATATCCGCTATTATCACAAAGATGAGTTCCTTGAAGAACTTCCCGGACTTTCGGGAATAACCCATATTATCCATATGGGGGCATGTTCCGCGACGACGGAACAGGACTTTGATTATCTGTATAAAAACAATTATCTGTATACCGTTGCGTTGTGGGAATACTGTGCGAAAAAACAGATCAGTTTTCTCTACGCAAGTTCGGCGGCAACTTACGGCGACGGAGAACAGGGATTTGACGACAAAATGAATATTGATTCCTTGATGCCGTTGAACCGTTACGGTTATTCCAAGCAGATTTTTGACTTATGGGCAAAGAAGCAGGAGAACCGACCGAAACAGGCGGTAGGTATGAAGTTCTTTAACGTTTATGGTCCGAACGAGTACGCGAAAGGGAGAATGGCGAGCATGATCTATCATGGATATAAGCAGGTCATGGAAAACAACTGTATCCGCCTATTCAAATCTTATAAAGAAGGGTTTGAGGACGGCGGTCAGCTTCGCGACTTTGTTTATGTCAAGGATATCTGCGACGTGATCGCGTTCTTTATGGAAAACCCTTACGTAAACGGATTATTTAATCTGGGAACAGGTCATGCGGAAAGTTTCCGTGTGTTGGGAGAGTCCGTTTTCGAGGCGTTGGGAAGAACGCCGAATATCCAATATATTGAAATGCCGGAGGATTTAAGGGGGAAATACCAGTATTACACTCAGGCGGATATGGATAAACTTCATGAAGCAGGATATACAAAACCGTTCCATGATTTAAAGAGCGGAGCAACCGATTATGTTCAGAATTATCTGGATAAAGACTTTTTAGTTTGGTAGGAGACGATTGAATGCGTGTATTTCATAACAGAAAAATATTCCTGAGCGCTGTGGTTTTGTGTATGACGTTACTTAGCGGCTGTACGCCGGGGGGAAACGGCAACGCGATATCAAACGGGAATGAGATTACTCCCATGCCGCCGAAGAAGACGGAAGCGGAGACGACATCTTCGTACAGCGGCGATCAGAAAATAACGGCGGCGTTGATCGGACTGGATTCCGAGAAAATGCAGATGATAGTGAAAGACATATATAACGGAAATAATTATGTACTGTCCTATAACGGCGGTACGGATATAAAAAACGTTTATGACGAGATCGTCACGATGTTACAGGTGCCGGAGGGAGAGCTTCTCGACATTACGTTTGACGAGGAAAAAAAGAAAGCGAAAACGGTGTATGCATGTAAAGAAGCGTTCCGAAGCAACCATATCATCGGTTTTAAGGCGACAGCCGCCAGTTCAACCATCACATTCGGAAGCGCCAGTTATATGTATACCGATACGCTGGTTGTATTGTCCGGCGGTAAGATCTTATCGCCAAGCGAGGTTATGAACAGGGACCAGGTGACGGTCCGCGGTATTGATAATAAGATTTATTCCGTGACGGTGGATAAAGGGCATGGATACCTCACTTTTAGCGGAGCCGATGATTTTGTCGGGGGAATGGTTGAGATCGGAAGGAACTTTCTGTATACCGTCAGCGAGGATATGATGATCGTAATTCCCGAGGGTGAATATGAAGTGATCATGAGCAACGGCGATCTGGAGGGAAAACGTACCGTGTATGTCACAAAAGATATGACGGTAACCCTTGATTTTTCCGAGTACAGCAAACCCGCCAACAAGACGGGCACGGTGGAATTTCAGATCCTGCCGAGAGACACGGACCTGTTTATAGAAGGAAATAAAACGGATTATAAACAGCCGGTGGTGCTGGAATACGGAACATATATCATTAACCTTTTGTCCAATGATTATGATACCTATACGACAAAGATCACGGTCAATTCTACATATAAGGTAGAATCGTTTGATCTGGCAAAGATTTACGCGCAGGAAAATACCCAGACCCCTGTGGTTACGACTGCCGCGACGACAGCGCCGACCACGGCTTCTTCTACGACAAGCGCGACGACAAGTTCGACCACGTCGTCCACAAATCCGACGGCGGCGCCGACAAACGGTTCCATCGCGCTGACGATCGCGGAACCGGCAGGGGCGAGCGTTTATGTGGATAACGTATATGTGGGGACGGCGCCCGTTACGGTCAACAAAGACCGGGGCGAATATGTGATCACGTTTAAGCGGGACGGCTATAATACCAAAAGTTATATTGTAGATGTTGACAGCAGCGACGGTACGCAGTCGCTCAGCTTCCCTGCAATGAGTGAGGAATAACGGAAAATGAAGGTAACGGGAAGTATTGTAACATACAATAACGGCAATATCATATATGAATGTATCAAGTCTGTTTTAGAACAGACGCAGGGCGTTGATTTTACGTTGTATGTAGTGGATAACGGTTCCACGGACCGGACACTGGAGATAATCAAAAACAACTTTGACGGGCAGGTAAAGATTATTGAGAACGGCAGAAACCTGGGCTTTGGACGGGGACATAACCGCGTTATAGAAGAGGCGGAGTCCGATTATCATGCCGTAATAAATCCGGATATCACGCTGGCGGAAGATACGATTGCCGTGCTTTGCCGTTACATGGAAGAAAACAGCGGTGTTCTCATGGCGACGCCGAAGATTTTAAACGAGGACGGAACGGAGCAGTATTTACCGAAATATTGTCCTACGATCCGTTATGTTATGATCAGTAAATTAAAACCGTTCCGTTATTTGAGAAAGCGCTATACCAGGGAAGAAGAAAACTTTACAAAACCTGTGGAGGTGGAATTTTGCACGGGCTGCTTTTTTGTGGCGCGCACGGCGCTGCTAAAGGAATTAAAAGGGTTTGATCCGCGGTACTTTATGTACTGTGAGGACGCGGATCTTTCCAGAAAAGTGCGCCGGAAAGGAAAAATCATATTTTATCCTTGGGCATGCGCGACCCATAAGTGGGGAAGAGATAACACAAGGAGTTTCAAAGGCGTGTTTCGTTTTTTGTCCTCGTTGTTTAAATATTTTTGTAAATGGGGCTTTCAGGTATGAAAATTTACGGAATTATGGTAATATATAATAAGTCCTTAAAGAAAGCCGCCGCTTATGAAAGTCTGATCCAAAGCGGTATCCCGCTGGTCATTTGTGACAACAGCACGAAGGAAAGCGATAACAGGGAACTGGCAGAGCAAAACGGCAGCATTTATATTTCCATGAATGGCAATCAGGGGCTGAGTAAGGCATACAACCGGGCGATTTCGTATATTCGGGACAAGCTCGGTCCGGGGAAGGAAGATTATGTCTGCTTCTTTGATGACGACACCATCATTCCCGACGAATACTTTGACAGGCTGAAAGAACAGGACGGCGGGATCGTTCTTCCGATAGTAAAAGACCGGGCGGGGATCATGTCGCCGGTACGGCTCAACAATAAGATCGTCACAAGGTTTCCGGATAAAAATGCCGTATTTCACGCAAAGAGGGAATGTCTTTCGGGCATTAACAGCGGAATGGCGGTGCGCATGGAGATTTTTGGGGAATTTCGCTATAATGAGGAAATGTTTCTTGATTATATCGATCATATGTTTATAATGGAAATGAGGAAACAAAAGATATATCCGCAGGTCTGCGATGTCGAGCTGGAGCAGAACTTTTCGGCTCTGGAGGATAACAAAGAAACCGCGGCGCGGCGTTTCGCGCTGCAGAAAAAGGATTTGCGGATTTTTTACGGAAACGCGAAAGCGGGATATTGGTTTGTGGTTTGTAAGAAGCATATTAAACTTGCGGTGAAATATCGGGATTTGAGAATGTTGTTTTGCTGAATACAACGGAGTGCGTGGAGCGATGAAGATTTCGGTTGCGGTTGCGGTCTACAATGGGGAAAAATATATAATGGAACAGCTTGACTCGATTTTAAGCCAGTTAGACAGTGAGGACGAAGTCTGCGTCTCCGTGGATCCTTCAACCGACGACAGTTACCGCATGATGACAGAGTTAAGCCGGAGGGAACCGAGGATCAAGGTCAATATGGGACTTGGAGCAGGCGTAAAAAAGAATGTCGAGCAGGCGGTCAAAATGTGTACCGGCGATATCATTTTCCTTGCGGATCAGGACGACGTCTGGAAAGAGGACAAGGTTATCCGTGTACTGGAATGTTTTGCTGATCCTAAGGTGCTTCTTGTACTGCATGATGTGGTAGTGATGAATGAAAATCTTACCGAGGTGCAGATCGAGTCCTTTTTCGCGTATAAGGGCTGCAAACCGGGTGTGATGAACAACGTGGTTAAAAATTCCTATATGGGCTGCGCCATGGCATTTAGAAAAGAACTGCTGGAGTATATTCTTCCTATTCCCGAAAGCGTACCGATGCATGACCAGTGGATCGGTTTGGTTGCGGAGAAGAAAGGAAAGGTTGTTTTCCTGCCGAAACGTCTGTTGAAATACAGGCGTCACGGGAATAACGCGACGAATATGAAACATTCGACGGTGGGTAATATGTTAAAGTGGAGAACGCAGATTTTGGCTGCGCTTATGAAAGTATAGAAAAAAGAAAGATGTCTGAGGTGTACATTCGTGAAGCGATTTTTGGAGAGCATTGGAAGTTCTATCGTATTTTTACTGAAAATGCTGTTGTATTCAATCTTATTTTTAATATTTTTCATATCCTTTTCCAGGGTTCACTGGCAGCTGCTGCACCCGTCAAGAACCATGGGCGTTACCATGCTTACCTTTGTCTTTGTGGGTATTCTTCTGCTGATGGTTTACGGGGATTATAATATCGGAAAAAGAAAAAGTAAACCGATCATATATTCCATTACCCTTGCCACGATCATAACCGATATCGTGACGTGGGTCATGCTTGGTATCATGAACTATAATGAAAATAACAACGACCGTTTTATGCTGGAAAATCCGGATATCATGTTCTGGGTTATGGTAATGCAGCTTTTGGTCATCGTCATTTTTGTTTATTTCGGAAATTTCGTTTATTTTAAGATATACGACCCGGAGAGGTGCTGTTTTATCACTTCCTGCCGGGATAGCGCGGGAATGCTTTTCCATGCCATTGAAAAATTCAAAAAACAGTACAATATCGTCTTCGTTGATGAATATACGGACAACCGGCTGTATAAACATATCGACCGTGTGGACACGGTGTTTCTCCATGAAGTGCCGGTGGCGGAACGGGTGGAGATCATGGAGTATTGTTACAAGAATTTCAAAAATATATACTATACGCCGAGCATTGCCGATATCGTGCAGGTAAACGCGAAACATAATATACTGGACGACGTTTCCCTTGTCGCGGCACCGGTAAAAGAACTGACGATCGAGCAGCGGGCGGTTAAGCGGCTGATGGACGTTGTCATTTCCATAATAGCGCTGATACTGACCATTCCTGTCTGGATCGTATGCGCCATCGCTATTAAATCTTATGATAAAGGACCGATCCTGTACCGTCAGAACCGTGTGACAAAGAACGGGAAGATATTTTCGGTTTTAAAGTTCCGAACCATGCGCGTTAATGATGAAAATCATTCCGTGACAGCAGATGACGACCGGATCACGCCGATAGGAAAGATTTTAAGAAAGTACCGTATTGATGAAATACCGCAGTTTATTAATATCCTTATGGGAGATATGAGCGTGGTAGGACCAAGACCGGAAATGATCGAGAACGTTTATAACTACACAACGGAACTTCCGGAATTTGCGTATCGCCTGCGGGTGAAGGCAGGACTGACAGGTTATGCCCAGGTTGAGGGAAAATACAGCACTTCGCCGAAGGACAAACTTATGATGGATATGATGTATATTGAAACATACAGCTTTTTAAAAGATATCAAGCTGATATTCATGACGCTCATTGTCCTGTTTAAGAAAGACAGCACGGAAGCATTTGAAAACCAGAAGGAGATCGACTGGAAAAAATATCATAAGAGGTAATATATGTGCGGAATATTTGGAGCGGTCAATGTTAATTTAAGCGAACAGAAAGCGATGAATTGCTTGAACCAGTTAGAACACAGGGGACCGGACGGATTTGGATTATGGCAGAAAGACGGCGTGACTCTCGGTCACAGAAGACTGGCTATTCTCGATCTGTCGGATAACGGAACGCAGCCGATGTCTTATGCCGATGAAAGGTACCGGCTTGTTTTTAACGGGGAAATTTATAATTTCCTCGAGGTGCGTAAGGAGCTGGAACAAAAAGGCTATACGTTCCGGAGCGAAACCGATTCGGAAGTGGTTCTTGCGGCTTTCGCGGAGTGGGGAGAAGACTGTCAGAACCGTTTTAACGGCATGTGGGCGTTTGCCATATGGGACTGCGAGACAAAAAAACTTTTTCTCAGCAGGGATCGTTTCGGCGTAAAACCTCTTTATTATGCGGTACTGCCGGAAGGCGGCTTTGCGTTTGCTTCGGAGATGAAATCGATCATTCCTGTTTTGCCGGAAGTGGAAGCCGACAAAGAGGCGTTTGCGCTTTACCGGGCGAAAGTCCATTACGAAAATCAGGAAAAATGTATTATAAAAGGGATCCGCAGATTTCCGGCAGGAAGCTGCGGCTGGCTGTCGGGCGGAAACTTTCAGGTTAAGAGATGGTGGAATACCCTCGACCATCGGATAAGCGTACCTTCCGATTATGAGGAGCAGGTGGAAATGTTCCGTGATTTATTTCTGGACGCCTGCCGGATTCGTATGCGAAGCGACGTTACGATCGGAACGGCGTTAAGTGGCGGGCTTGATTCCAGCGCGTCGATCTGTGCCATGGCGCACATTGCCAAAAACGGCGGGACGGGAAGAATGGCGTCGGACTGGCAGCATGCGTATGTCGCGTGCTTTCCGGGTACCTGTCTTGACGAATCCGAGTACGCGAAAAAAGTAACGGATCATCTGGGGATTGAGAGTACCTTTTTGGAAGTTCAGGACACGGTTTCCCAGGCGGAGTTATATCGGTATATTTATCAGTTTGAGGAACTTTACACGAATATGCAGATCCCGATGATCAAAATATACGAGCAGGAACGCAAGTACGGAACACTGGTTTCCATAGACGGACACGGCGCGGACGAATTGTTCGGCGGTTATAGCTTCGATATCGTGAAAGCCCTGTATAATGCCAAAGGAACGGAAGAGATCGACACGATCGTTAAAACGTATATTGATATGAACAGTGACAGCGACGTTTCCTGCGATACGCCGGAATTTAAGGATATGCGCAAGAGAATGCTTTTTGATAATGTAACGAAACAGAAGATTAAAAAACTGCTCGGTAAACCGATCGTAAGAAGCGAATATGCCGGGCACCCCGCATGGAAGGAATTGGACAATCTGAATAAGACTCTGTTTGTGTCTACCCATGAGACGATTTTGCCGACGCTTCTCAGAAACTATGACCGAACCAGCATGATCAACGGAATTGAAATCCGTATGCCGTTTATGGACTACCGGCTGGTGCAGTTCGCGTTTTCCATCGGGTGGCAGTCCAAGGTGCGCAACGGGTTCAGCAAGAGTATTATCCGTGACGCGGTCGCGCCGTTCATGCCGGAGGAAATTGCGTACCGCCGGGGAAAGATCGGCTTTAACGCGCCGATCCTTGATTGGATCAAGGGTCCGTACCGGGAAATGTTCCTTGATATGACGGCGTCGCAGGAATTTGCCAATTCCGAATTGCTGGCAAGTCCCGTTGAGACGAAGGGACTTCTTGAAAACGTTCTTTCCGGAAAGACCAGTTTTCACGAGGCGGCGATGGTATGGGACGAATTACAGATTTTTATGTGGGAGCAGGTATTCTTAAAAAAGAAATCGGCGTGATAAAAAAGAGGCGGCTGCAAAGGATACAGCCGCCTCTGTCTATTTTACATATTCTCTGTTTTTCTTCGGTTCAGCCGTCTTCTTGCAAACATATCCTTCCAGACGACCGGGTGGAATAAAATCAACAATGGGAATAGTTCCAGTCTCCCGGCAAGCATATCAAACATTAAAACATACTTGGAGAGCGCGGAAAAACCTCCGAAATTCTGTGTGGGACCCACCAGCTCCAGACCGGGTCCGATATTGTTGATCGTTGCGGCAACCGCCGTAAAGTTCGTGGTCAGGTCTTTCCCCTCAAAGGAAACGAGAAAGACGGAAACGGAAAAGAGAACGATAAACGTGAGAAAATATACGTTCACGGAGCGTATAATCTCATGGTCAACCGGTCTGTCGTCCATTTTGATCTGCTGGATACTTTTTGGATGAATGTAATATTTCAACTCTTTAAAAATATTTTTGACGGCAATGATAAAACGGGAAACTTTAATTCCGCCGCCGGTACTTCCCGCGCAGGCGCCTATGAACATCAGCATTACCAGTACCGTTTTCGCCGAGGACGACCAGAGATTAAAGTCCGTTGTCGCGAATCCCGTCGTGGTGATGATGGAAGCGACCTGGAATAGGGAGTGTCTCAGCGCGCCCAGTATTCCTAAGGAAGTATTATAAATATTTATAAATATAACGGCGGTGGACGCGGCAATGATCAGAAAATAACATTTTACTTCCGCCATGTTCAACGCTTTTTTCCAGCGGCGGAATAAAATCAGATAGTACGCGTTAAAATTTACGCCGGATAGGATCATAAAAATCGTGACAACCCATTGGATATACGGGGAATATCCCGCGAGGCTGTCGTTTCGGATACCGAATCCGCCGGTGCCCGCCGTTCCGAAAGAAATGGTTACGGCGTCGAAAACGGACATATGTCCTATCAGAAGGAATAGGATTTCGGCAATCGTGATCCCAAAATAAATAATATAGAGTATTCTCGCGGTATAACGGACCTTTGGAACCAGTTTTCCTACAGACGGCCCCGGGCTTTCCGCACGCATAAGATTAATATGGGAGCCTCCCGTCAGGGGAATGACCGCAAGAAGAAAGACTAAAACGCCCATACCTCCGATCCAGTGGGTAAAACTTCTCCAGAACAGCGTGCAGTATGAAAGGCTTTCCACATCGCTTAAAATGCTGGCTCCCGTTGTTGTAAAACCGGAAATGGTTTCAAACAGAGCGTCCGTAAAAGAAGGGATTTCCCCGCTGATCACAAAGGGAAGACAACCGAACAGACTTAAAATGATCCAGCTCAGGGAAGTGGTGACACAGCCTTCTTTGAGATAGAATACAAATGTTTTCGGTTTTCTGTGCGTCATGGCAATTCCGAGAACGGTACATATTACAAATGTAATGAAAAAGGAAATTCCTGCCTTTTCCCGGTATATCAGCGCGACAAAACATGGAAGAAGAAGCACGACGGCTTCTATTTTCAGCACATGCCCCAATATATAACGAATGATTGAACTGTTCATAACCGCTGCCTCCGCTATTTCAAAATATCCTGGATCGTGTCCAGTCCCGTGTGCGTCGTGACAACTACGACGCTGTCGCCTTTTTGGAGGCTGTCGTTACCGCTGGGAAGAATGATCCGTCCGTTACGGTTTATAATGGTAAGCAGGAGATTGTCTTTCAGCCTCAGATCCTTTAAAGGAATATTAGTAACCGTGGATTCCTGGTCGATCGTAAATTCAATCGCCTCGGCTCTGGAGTCGAACATATGGTAAAGGGTTTCAATGTTGCTGTTCATGGAATCCCGTTTCGCGCGGACATAGGCAACAATCGCCTCGGAGGTAATGTATCTTGGATACACCACGCTTCCCAGCTCCAGATTACCCACTACGTTTTTAAAGTTGACCCGGTTTATTTTTGTGATCACTTTTGCCTTGGAAATCTGCTTCGCATGGAGAGTCAGCATAATATTTTCCTCGTCGATTCCCGTTAAAGGAACGAACGATTCCGTATATTCAATGCCCTCTTCCTTCAAAACCTCTTCATCGGTACCGTCCCCGTTGATAATGATCGCGTTGGGAAGGAGAATACTTAGCTCCTCGCAGCGTTTGCGGCTGTTTTCGATGATCTTTACGTCGATCCCCATCGAAAGAAGCTGTTTCGCAAGATAAAAGGCAGCGGTGCCGCCGCCGATGATCATGGTATCTTTGACCTGGTTCGTATGAAATCCGATTTTCTGTAAAAAGGTTCGGGCGTTTTGTCTTGAAGCAGTAAAGGAAATCAGATCCCCTGCCTTGAGGATAAAGTTACCCGATGGAATGTAGACTTCTCCGCCGCGTTCTATGGCGCATATCAGTATGTTTACGGAAATGCTTTTTCCGAGAGAAGCGATCGTCTGGTTATGCATTACGTTGCCTTCCGGGATTTTGATCTTGATCAGTTCCGCCTGTCCGTGGGCAAAGGTATTGATCTCAAGAGCCGTCGGAAGGTACAGAACGCGGGCGATTTCAATCGCGACAGCCAGCTCCGGGTTTATGATCATGGCAAGACCCAGCTTTTCACGGAGATACCCGGCTTCCTCACTGTAATCCGGCGTGCGCACGCGGGCTATGGCGGCGCAGTTCCCCACACGTTTCGCAACGGTGCAGCATAACAGATTTAATTCATCGGAACCGGTTACGGCAATGATCAGATCGGTATTCTCAATACCGGCGTCCATCTGGACACTGTAACTGGCACCGTTTCCCGTAATACCCATAACATCATATGTATCGGACAATGACTGGACGATCTGGGCGTCCTTATCAATAATGGTAATGTCATGTCCTTCCTTACTTAACTGCTCGATCAGAGTGGAACCGACTTTTCCGCACCCGACAATGATAATAGTTAATCCCTTTTTTGCGGAATTTGCTTGTTTAAACAACATGATAAACCTCCAACTGTTTATTCAAACGTTTATTTAGCGCCTTTTCTCTGCAATACGACAAATACCGTTTTAAATAAAATCTTGATATCAAGACTCAGACACCATTCGTTGATGTATTTTACGTCTAACCGGACAACGTCCTCAAAATCGGTAATGTCGCTTCGACCGCTGATCTGCCATAGTCCGGTGATCCCCGGTTTGATACTGAGGCGCATTTTGTGATAACTGTGGTATTGTAAAAATTCGTCTACGGTCGGCGGTCTTGTTCCCACAAGACTCATGTCGCCCTTTAGTACGTTAAAAAACTGAGGAAATTCGTCAAGACTTGTCTTGCGTAAAAATTTTCCAATCTTGGTAACGCGGGGGTCGTCCTCCATTTTAAACATAAAACCGTCCATCTGGTTTCTTTCCATCAGCGCCTTTTTGCGTTCCTCCGCGTCTTCGTACATGGAGCGGAATTTGTACATTTTAAAGTAACGTCCGTTCTTTCCCACGCGCTTCTGGGCGAAGAAAACAGGCCCCGGCGATTCCAGTTTGATCAAAGGTCCGATAACGATCGTTAAAAGCAGGGTAATAAAAGAACCGATCAGGGATCCCACGATATCAAGGCTTCTTTTTATAAAAGCCTGCTTTAGCGAGAGCAGCCGGTTGGCGAACGTTATGGTAGTCTGACCTCCGATCTGGGTTACGATGGACAGACCGGCGTAATTCAGATTGAAAGTTTTAAGTCCTACATGGACCGTTATGCCCATGGACAGGATTTCGTTCAGTATGGAGCTGATCCTGCCGTTTACGGTAACGACCAGAACTTCGTCAACAACGTTGGATTTGCAGTAATTTAAAATATCCTCCGCGGTGTGTGAAACGATCGGAATATTTAAAATGGATTCACCGATATGGTCCGAATCCACGATGGCAATACTCCGGATACAGTAATCCCAGCGGTTTTTCTGCTGGATATGATCGATCAGTTCGGAAACGTTGTCATAATCGCAGATCAGCATAAGCTGTCTGGAATTGATATTTCTGCTGTAAAAACGCGTCAGCGCGTACTTAAAAGCAAGATGAAAAATATAGGAAACAACCGTGTTAATAACCAGAAAGTAAACGGTCAGCCTACGGGAAAAATCCACATCAACCGCTCGGGTAAAATATATGATAAAAATTGAAAAAATGGCTACAATGATACTGATCTTGATACAGGTGACCAATTCAGCGAAATAGCCGTTTTCGGCAATCCTGCTGTTTAAATTTACAATTAAATATACAAAAATATACGCAATCAGGAATATGCTTGTAAGATTGGCAATATAATTCGCCGGCATCCACTGTTTATGGCGGATATAGTTTGCCAGATGCAGGCTGATCACAATGGAAAGGCAGTCAAATAAAATAATAAATATATTTTGCAGGTTATTTCTAAAACGATACACGGTGCAACCTCTTTAATAAACTTTTGTTATAGTATTACACATTTTCTGAATTTTAAATTAGTATATAATGTTATGAAACACAAGTCAATGAAAGAATAATATTTTGCTGGAAATAATATCCTTACTGTGTTAGAATAACAACGTATATAGTTACGCATAAGGAGAAGTATAAATGGAAAATAAGAGCGTTCGGAAAATCGATATTATGAATATTATCAGGTATGTATTTCAAAAGTGGCTGACGGTAGCCATTATAGCCGTTTTATTTGCGGGGGCGTTTGGCGGATATAAGTATTTTCGTTATAAGGTTCAGCAGGCAAACGAGCTGTATGCCAACGCGAACCGCATTGACCCGATTTACGGTTCTTTTGTCATCTATATCAACAATTTTGACGATAGTGAGAACTACTATAACCGGATCGAGGACGTTACTTCCATTATAAAAGGTTACAGTTCCCTGAATAATCTGATCGAAAAGAACGGTCTGAATGCCAACATGAATATCATGACCAATTGTGTTGCCGCGGTCAGCGTAGGCATAAACCAGTTGGAGATCAGCGTGGAAGGATCCCTGATCGGTCTGAACCAGGAACAGGTGGTTGACGTTACAAAACAGTTATGTGATTATACGGTTGCGGAATTTACAAGGAATTTCGGAAAAAACAGTATTCTTGTTCTGGACGAGCCTCATGCGGGAGCGTATGCCCTTGAGACGTCGATGAAGATGGACGGGGATAAGATTGAAAAGATCACGAAGACGAAAGTGGTAAAATACGGTATCTTAGGAGGCTGTGTCGGCGTCGTCGCAGGTATCGTGTTTGTTGTATTTTATATGCTGATCAGCACGAAACTTCGTTTTAAGACGGAGGTTCTGGAGAGTTACGGATACGCGCTGTTTGGCGAGGTGGACAAGGCAGGAGCCGTAAAAGAAGAATATAAACGCGCGGCGGGCTTGTTAAAAAGTTTGCGTCTTATGTTATTCCTGTCGCTCAGCGATAAAGAATACCGCCATGAGACGGTAGAAAATCTCGCGGGCGTTATGGCGGTCAACGGCAGGAAAGCGTTAGTTGTAAAGATTGAAGAGAATAATACGGATTATGAAAATAACGGACTTTATCAGTATATAACGGAAAAGAAAACCATGAAGGAAATCGTGGAGGCTTCTCAGAGGGCGTCTGTAAAAGTTATGAACTGGACGACGGCGTCGCCGGAGGATATGGATCTGTTTACAAATGACAGACTTGCCGTATTGTTCAAGGAGATAAAGAAAGAATTTGACGTGGTGCTTATTGACGCTCCGGCGTTAAAAACCAGCGTATCCGGATTAAGCCTTGCGTCCCTGACGGACGGCGTTATTGTCATTGCCGGTAAGAACGCGGTAAAAGAAGCAGACGTCAATAAGATGAAAAATTCGTTTGCATTAAATAAAATCGAATGTACGGGTATGTTGTACGTTGAGTAATCGGGGAATAAAGAAATGTTTGTATTAAAAGGATTTCTGGTAGCGGTGGCTACGGTTGGGGTTCCCACGATACTGGGGACGGTTGTTACGAAACATATGGGGGAGCAGTTTGAAAAACATCTGCTTGCGGACTGGGTGTTTGGAATGGTATTCCTGTTCGCGCAGTTGCAGTTGATGGCGGTGCCGATGATCATAGCGGACTGCCGGTTTCATACCTTATTTTATGTTTATGTGGCTCTGGTGGTACTGGAAGTGCTTATCGTTCTCTCGGGAAGCGCAAAGGAACTGATTGGCGGCGTGAATGCCATACCGATGAAGGTAAAGCGTACCGGCATGATCGGCGCGGTTGTTCTTCTGAGTATATTCCTCCAGGCGTTTGCCCTTTCTTATTATGAACATACGGACGATGACGATGCAAGGTTTGTACCAAGCGCCGTAGCGGCGGTACAAAAGGATATGATGTTTGAGGAAAACCCGGTGACGGGAGAATTACTGTACAGCAGGGTTTCCGAAGTGTTTAAAGATATGGTTTCACCGTGGATCATGCTCTGGGCGGTGATCAGTAAGCTTTCGTTCATTCACCCTGCGGTATTTATGCACAGCGTGGTCCCGCTGATATTCATTCCTTTTTCTTACGCGGTATACTGGCTTCTCGCGGGGCAGTTTTTCGGGAATGATTATGAAAAGAAGACGGTTTTTCTGGGACTGGTCAGCGCGGTAAATATATTCAGCGGTTATTCCACATATAACGCGGGCGCCTTCCTGTTGTTCCGCATATGGCAGGGAAAGGCGTTGTTTGCCGGAATATTTGTTCCGATCCTGTTTTTAACGGCATTGTATCTGTTCGGAAAAGAGGACGGACGTATCGGATTTCGGGAAATGCTTCTGACGGCGATGGTATGCTGCGGCGCATGTCTGACCTCCGGTTTCGGCATTATCTTATCGGCGCTGTTTTTCGGAGTGGTTTCCGTTATTTACGGAATATCCCGCCGCAGTATAAAGGGAATGGTATTATTGTGGATCGCGCTGATCCCATGCGTTGTATTTGGATTTTTATACGCTTTCGGGGAAAAATTATTTGTTTAACAGGGGAGTGCCAATGTTTGAACTGATTCGTGTTGCGTGGCAGGAATATGCCAAATTTATTGGAGCAAGTTTGTATATATGGTTCGCGTATGCTTCCATTCTGTATATTTTTATAAAGGATAAGAAGAGAAGGCTGGTGCTTGGAGTATTTCCGGCGGTACTGCTTTTTATATTCTTTAATCCGCTGTTTATCAAGACGATGTACTATAAGTATTTCTTTGGTACTTACTGGCGGGTTTTATGGCTGTTTCCGGCAACCATAGTCAATGCTTACGCGGCAACCCGGCTCATTTTCCGCTTTAAAGACAAAATAAAGCAGTTTGTGTGTATAGCGCTTGTACTGGCGGTTATTGTTGTATCGGGGAAACTGATCTATACCACGGATAATTTTTCCCACAGAAAAAACTGGTACAAGGTGCCGAAACCGGTGGAGGAAATCGGATATAACATTGAACATTATTCTACGGATTCATGGTATCCCACGATCATTGTTCCCAATGAACTGTACTGTTCCATGAGGCAGTATTCTTCCTATTATCGGCTGCTTTACGGACGGGACGCGGAAGGGTATATGTCGGGGATCGAGACGGAAGAGATACAGACGATATATGAGGAAATGTGCAAGCGGGAGCCGGACGTAGGGCTGATCGTGGAACTGGCAAGACAATATGAGGTAAACAATATCATTTTCAATATGGACTATCATGTTTTGACGGACGAACCGGAGCAATATGGCTGCATTTATTGCGGCGATACGGATAATTACCGGTATTATCTGATTTCTTATGATTGACGGCGGGTGTGCGATGGAAAATTTAACGTATTGCAGGATACTTGATACCAATATCAATGTTATATCCATGCAGGAGACGCTTGATTATATTACAGGCAATATTGAGGCGCTTCGGGGAAAGTATATCTGTGTATCCAATGTTCATACGACGGTGATGTCTTATGAGGACGAGGCGTATAACCAGATCCAGAATGGGGCGGCGCTGGCGCTTCCCGACGGGAAACCGTTGTCTGTAGTGAGCAGGAAGAGGGGATTTGCGGACGCAAGCCGTGTAACGGGACCGGACCTGATGGGTGAGTTTTTTAAGAGGGCGCAGGAATATCCCCTGCGTCATTACTTCTATGGAGGAACAAAAGAGACTCTTGAGATACTGGGTGAGAAACTTCGCGAAACGTATCCCGCCTTACGGATTGCCGGCATGTATTCCCCGCCGTTTCGGACGCTCACACAGGAGGAGCTTGACGGCGTTTACACAAAAATCAATGCGACGCTTCCCGATATTGTGTGGATCGGTCTGGGAGCGCCCAAACAGGAGAAATTCATGTATGACAACCGCGGAAAACTGTCGGCGGTTATGATCGGCGTGGGAGCAGGGTTTGACTATCATGCCGGACGGATAAAACGAGCGCCCGCATGGATGCAGAAATGCTCGCTGGAATGGCTGTACCGTCTGTTTCAGGATCCGGCGCGGTTATTTAAACGGTATTTTATAACGAATTTTAAGTTTCTATATTATATATTTTTGGAGAATATTCGTGGAAAAAAGCATTAAGAACAGAAACGCGCGGGTGGCGTTCTATATTTATTTTTTGTCGATGACCGCTTTGAAATCGCTGGGTTTAAGCTCGAACGATAAAGCGTTCATGATCGTATTTATGATCGCCCTTGCGTTTCTCGCGTTGAAAATCATATATACGGAATACAGGCCTTCGGAGCTTATTGTGGTGTTTTCCTTGGTGCTGCTCAGCCTGATCGGTTTTTTGCGGGCAAGGGAACAGACCTATTTTCTTGCGGCGATTTCCATTGCCGGAATGAAAGGGATTAATTTTAAGGATCTGTGCAGGAAGACATTCTGGGTACATTCCGTGTTTTCTTTTCTTGCGGTGACCGGCTCCATGCTGGGGTATTTTCAGGATAATCTTTTGATCATCAACGAGGAGACAAAGGCGGCATATCATACATACGGCTATTCGGACTTCAATGTTCTGTTCGTAAATATGTTTATCATCGCGGCGCTTCTTATCTATATACGTTATGAAAAACTGGGGATTTGGGAGTTTGTTCTGACCAATCTGCTTATGCTCTGGACCTATCACGCGACCCACAGCCGGACGGGTTATATCCTGTTTTTCGGAATGTGGCTGCTGATCATACTGGACAAGTTTTTGCTAAAGGAACATTGGAAGAAGAAACTTTATAAAATATATACGTTTGCCCCTTTCATCATGGTCTTTTTAAGTTTTCTCCTGCCGTACCTGTATGAACTGTTTGGCAAGACCAAGATCATGTATGAGATCAACCATGTATTAACGGGCAGGGTGTTCATCATGAATTATTACCTGAAATTGTACCCTTTTACGTTGTTTGGCAATACCTATGAATTTTGGCTCCATAATGCGGGAAAAATACTGGAGATCGTAGATAACCTGTATGTGACGATCTATCTGTATTCCGGCGTAGTCATGCTGATCCTGTATGTCGTGGGCGTGTTTGCCCTGCTGCAAAAGCTGTACCGGAAACGGTATGATATTGAGCTGATCTTAGTAGCGATACTTGCGGTGTACGCGTTTATGGAAGAATTTCCGTTAAATCCTACCGTAAATCCTTTCGCGGTAATGCTGGCATGGATCATTTTTGACGGCAATATGATTCGAGGTGATGATTTTGAAACGGGTCGTAATAATAACCAACATTCCGTCTCCTTACCGGGTTGATTTTTTCCACTATCTTCAGGAGCATGTGAAACAGTACGAATTTCATATTGTTTATTCCAGCGCCAGGAATACGTCAAGGCAGTGGCACGCCGATGAGGAGAGGATACAAAATTCTACCTTTCTCAAATCGTATAATATCAAGATCAAAAAGCGCTATGACGAACATGACATCTATATTCCGCACGGTGTGGGAAAGGCGCTGTCGGAATTAAAACCCGATGTGGTGGTGGCGATGGAGTATAATCCCACGATCCTTATGGCAATGCACTGGTGCAGGCGGCATAAGGTAAAGTATATCAGCTGGACGGACGGAACGGCTTTTTCCGAGAGAAATATCGGGAAGATACAGAAAATGTCCCGCAGATATATCTTTAAGAGGGCGGACGCGTTTATCGGCAGCAGTACCGCTTCAAGGGAAAATCAGATCGCGCACGGGGCGGATCCTTCCAGATGTTTTATCAGTTTTTTGACGGTAGACCTGAAAAAATATATCCGGGAAAAAAATTCGTATGGCAATCGTAAACTTGTCTGCGTCGGCGGGCTGATCGTAAGAAAAGGCGTGGATCTTCTTTTAAAGGCGCTTGCCCTGACGGATCCGGCCATCGGTCTTGTGGTGGTGGGCGAAGGCGGCGAAAAGGAACGGCTGATGGCGCAGGCGGAGGAACTGAAAATCTCCGGGCGGGTAGAATTTAAAGGATTTCTCGAGGGGGAGGAGCTGTACCGCTGTTATGCGGAGAATGCGGCGTTTGTGCTTCCCACCAGAGAAGATTGTTTCGGCTTGGTAACATTGGAGGCGATGTGCGCCCATCTTCCGGTTATTTCATCGAAATATGCCGACGGCGCAAGGGATCTGGTGGAAGATCATGTAACGGGACTTCTTGTGGATCCGTATGACGAGAAGGAATTTGCAAGGGCGATCGAGTCTCTTGTTCTTGACGAAAAGAAATTAAAAATGTTCGGAGATGCCGGTTTTGAGCGGATCGAAAGATTTTCTTTCGAGAACGTATCGAAAGGATATGTGGCGGCGATCGAGAGTGTTATCGGAAAATAACGGATAGTGAGGTTTGTCCATGAATACGATTAAAATGATGTTTCAGATATTTGAGAAAAAACAGAAAAGACAGCTTATATGGCTGCTTCTGGCAATCATTGCGGGCGCCGGGGTGGAACTGGTAAGTATTTCTTCCGTGCTTCCTTTTGTGGAGATGATCACGGATCCGGACGCCATGATGGACGACCAATATGTGCAGTTTGTAAGCGGTATTACCGGCATAACGCAATTTTCTTCTCTGGTGATCCTGATGTGCGGGCTGATCATAACGCTGTTTGTGATCAAAAATATTTATGTGGTTTTTCTGAGTAATTTTCAGTACCGCTTTACTTATTACGGACTGCGGGATCTGAGCAGCAAGGTCATGAACGGGTACATGGAAAAAAGTTATCCGTTCTTTCTCAATCATAATAGCGCGGAACTTCTCAAAAGCGTTCAGACGGATACCAATATGTTTTATGTGACGGTGCTGAACGGAACGCAGTTGATCTCGGAGTGTATCGTCTCGTTTGTACTGGTGATCTACCTGATCGTGAAAGATCCGGTTATCGCCATATCCATGGCGGTCGTTCTGGGTATTTTCGCGTTTGGGTTCATGAGCGTATTCCGGAAGGCGTTTAAACGTATGGGTAACGAGTACCGTGTTTTTGTGGAGGAACAGATCAAATGTATGCACCAGTCCTTCGGCGGGATCAAAGAAATCAAGATTTCCGATAACGAGCAGTTTTTTAAGGACCAGTTTTGGGATATCGCGGCGGGGCTTGCCAAAAACCAGGTAAAGAACGGATTATATAACGCGATCCCGAAGCCGATGATGGAGACGATGGTGATCGGCGTAATTCTTGTGATCGTCGCGATAAAGACGGCGTCGGGAAATTCGGCGGCTTCGTTTATCCCGGTTATTACGGTATTTGCCTTAGCGGCGTTTCGCCTTCTTCCGTCCGTGAACAAGATTTCCTCTTATGTGGGCGTGATCATGTACAATAAAGTTGCCGTGGAAGCCGTATATAATGAAGTGAATGAAATGCGCAATACCATTTCACAAAGAGAGAAGACGGTTGAGGAGGAAATCCGTTTTGACAGGGCAATCTGTTTAAACGACGTGGTCTTTGCTTATGACGGAGCCGATAAAAACGTGATCGACCATGTGTCGCTGGAAATAGAAAAGAATACGTCCGTGGCGTTTATCGGACCGTCCGGTGCGGGCAAGACGACGATCGTTGACGTTATGCTGGGTATCTTAAAAAATCAGCAGGGAAGCATTACCGTTGACGGCACCGATATCCGGAACGCCCTTTCGGGCTGGCATAAGAAGATCGGTTATATTCCGCAGGTGATTTATCTGATGGACGATACGATACGCAATAACATCGCGTTTGGAATGAAACCGGAGCAGATCGATGACGACCGGGTGTGGGAGGCGTTGGAGGAAGCCCAGCTCAAACAGTTTGTGGAAACGCTGGACAACGGGCTGGATACGATGGTGGGGGAACTGGGAACAAGGCTTTCCGGAGGACAGCGCCAGCGTATCGGCATTGCAAGGGCGCTGTACAGACAGCCGGAACTGCTTGTTCTGGACGAAGCGACTTCCGCTCTGGATAATGAGACGGAAACCGCCGTAATGGAGGCAATCGACAGTCTCCACGGCAAGCTGACCCTGATCATTATCGCCCACCGCCTTACGACGATAAAGAATTGTGACGTCGTTTATGAGATCAAGGACGGAAGCATTGAAACAAAGCAGAACGTTATATAAACAGCCGTAACAGCTTTCTTTTTACATTTCCGAGACGGGAATAATCATACATGGAGCGGAACTCGCGCATGATTTTGGCGTCCGGGGTAAGATTTTCAAAGGCGCAAGGCGTATCGCCGGAAACCAGAGTCGTGTCATAAAGACCGGAATCCACACAGTTTGTCCCGGAATTATCGCAGCCGATGTTGCGGACCCGGGACTCTTTCGGGTAAACGGTAAACATATTTTCCCTGCTTTCCTGATAACACCAGCGGATCGCCCAGGAATTGATCTTCCCGTGTACCTGACGGGAAAGCATATCCGTCATATCCGGTCCGCCTTCGTTAAAATGCCGGATCTTCTCACGGTCATGGATAAATTCTTCAAAATCGGAAACGTCCCAGTCAACTTTTTCAAAACGGTCTTTCCACGTCGCCCAGCCCCAGCTGCACCCTCGTGGGGACATATAGATATCATGAGGGTACTTCCGCAGGGATTTTAGCGGAAACGTATAACCGCTGATCGACCAGACTTTCGGATTTTTCTCGTAAAAATCCAACGCGTTGTTCATATAGGTAAGAAAATCTTTTGAGGTGACTAAGTCGTCTTCCACCACAATGATCCTGCCGTATTTTTGTAAAATCTCCCCTGCGCCGCCGATGATTGAGGCGGCGAGGCCTTTATTCGTATCCGCCTTGATAACCGTTACGCTTTTAAAGCCGGAATGGCGCGCGAAATCGTCAACCACGGCACGGACGGCATCAACGGCTTCCCGCGCGTTCTCGTTTTTGGCGTTGTCGCAATAGATATACAGGCTGCTTTCGCCCGCAAGATCGTTTTCGGAAAGGCGGTTCAGCGTAGTCCGGGCGTGGTCCGCCCGATTATAAACAAAAACAACAACCGGTGCCGGCATTATAATTCACCTCCGTATATTTGTTCGTAAAGCTCTCTGTAATGCTTCAGCATTAATTCTTCGGAATAAAGTTCTTCCGCTTTTTTTCGGCAGTTTATCCTCATGCCGCTCAGGCGCTCTTTATCGGAAAACGCTTCCTGAATGGCGGCAGCAAGCGCGTCGGCGTTTCCTGTTTCCACAAGCCAGCCCGTTTCCGAATCGATCTGTTCTACAAGACCTCCCGTCGCAAAAGCGATCACCGGCGTACCGCTGGCAAAACTTTCGATGGTGGTACAGGGGAAATTATCGGCGAGGCTTGGCGTGATATATACGTCGGAAAGCGCGTATAATTCATTCATGACGGCTTCATCGCGAATGTAGCCCATAGGAAAAACCGTAAATTCCTTATTATATTCCACCGGGGTATCACAGTTCCCCAGAACAACCAGACAATAGCCGGATTTATGTTCTATGAGTTCCAGCGCCGTAAGCAGGTGCTTAAAACTGCGGAATTGTGAA
>JAMPBI010000050.1 GCA_023666775.1 Alistipes sp.
TTACCGTTGGTATGAATGAGCAATCTATTTTTAGCGCGGGTGATCCCCACATAACAAAGACGCCTCTCCTCCTCAATATCCTCCTCGTTCCCCGAAGAAATGGTCATATAGCTTGGAAACAGTCCGTCCTCCATTCCCGTGAGATAAACTGCCGGGAACTCCAGACCTTTGGCGCTGTGGAGCGTCATCAAAGAAACACGGTTTACGGACTCGTCCATATTATCGATATCCGCAACCAGCGCAACCTCCTCAAGAAAACCGGAAAGCGTCGGCGTATCCTGCGCTTCCTCGTAGGTCGCCGCCTTGGAGATCAGTTCCTCAAGATTGGCTTTTCGGTCGGCAGCCTCATCATCACTCGCCGCCTCGTCCTCGATCAAGGCGTAATAGCCGGTACTCTCGATCACTTCCCGGATCAGTCCGCTGACCGGCATTGCCGCCGCCTTGCTCCGAAGCACGTCGATAAACTCCACAAACATCTGGATCTTCGCCGCTGCCTTGCCGATACCCGGCACGTCCTCCACAACGTCCAGCGCGTCAAAAAAATTAAATTCCCGGTCAATGGCATATGTATCGATCTTCGCGATGGTCGTCGCGCCAATGCCCCGCTTGGGAACATTGATGATCCTTTTCACCGCCAGATCGTCAAAACCGTTATCGATCGTCTTCAGATACGCGAGAATATCCTTGATTTCCTTGCGCTGGTAGAAATTCACGCCCCCGTAGACACGATACGGGATATTCGCCACGATAAAACGCTCCTCCAACGTTCTCGACTGGGCGTTGGTACGGTAAAGAACGGCGCAGTCCTTATAGGAATACCCCTCCTTTAAAACCTTTGCCTTAATATCCGCCACAACGCCTTCCGCCTCCTCAATGCCGTTGTCGTAAACGGTAAAAACAACCTTGTCGCCCTCGCCCTTGTCCGACCAGAGCGCTTTATCCTTTCTTCCCAGATTATGGCTGATAACGCCGTTTGCCGCATTTAAAATATTCTGCACGGAACGGTAATTCTGCTCCAGCTTGATCACCACGGCGTTGGGATAGGTATCCTCAAAATCCAGGATATTTGCGATATTCGCGCCACGGAACTTGTAGATCGACTGATCGTCGTCACCCACCACGCAAAGATTTTCATACTTCGACGCCAGCAGGCTGATCAGCTTAAACTGCGCCGTGTTCGTGTCCTGATACTCGTCCACCATGATATAGCGGAAACGCTCCTGATAATAGTCCAGCACATCGGGAAATTCCCGGAAAAGCTCCACCGTCAGCCCGATCAGATCGTCAAAATCCACCGCGTTATTCTTCTTCAGCGTATTCTGGTATTCCAGATAGATCTGCGCCGTCTTGCGTTCCGCGTAATTGCCGCCGGCACGGATCATCATTTCGTCCGGTCCGATCAGCTCGTCCTTCGCCGAAGAAATTGCCGAAAGAACCGTTCTCTCCTTATACAGCTTCGTATCCAGATCCAGCCTCTTTATAATATCCTTCACGACACTTTTCTGGTCGTCCGTATCGTAAATGGTAAAATTCGTCCGATATCCCAGACGGTCAATAAACCTTCGCAAAATACGCACGCAGGTAGCATGGAACGTACACACCCACACGCCCTCCGCGCCAAATTCCACAAGATTGTCCACACGCTCCCGCATTTCCTTGGCCGCCTTATTGGTAAATGTGATCGCCATGATATTATAGGGATTTACGCCCTTCTCCCCGATCAGATAAGCGATCCGGTGGGTCAGGACGCGGGTCTTTCCCGAGCCTGCCCCCGCAAGGATCAGCACCGGTCCCTCTGTTGTGAAAACCCCTTGTTTTTGTTGTTCGTTTAACGTATCGTATCTATTTTCCATATTAAAAATCCATTCGTCCTTAAAATTTCCGAAAAAAGGGTAAGCCCCATACATCATATCCCAAAAGCCGCGGCTTTGTCACAAATATGATATATGGGGCAGATCAACTATTCATATTTTCTATCCGAAGTGGTACAAACCTTACTGCTGAATACCCAGTTCAGCCTTTAACGCCGCAAGTTCGTCGTCCACTGCCGTAGAAGGAGCGGTATCGTACTTCGCCTGCATATTCTCAATCGAATTGCCCGGATTCTTCGTATTCAGCTCGGTCATCGCGTTCGCCTGGTCAAGCATACGGTTCGCCTTCGCTTCCATACGGTCAAATGCCGCCAGATCCGCCTCGGAACCGGAAATGCTTGAAGTCATCTTATTGACTCTCTCCGTAGTCTTGGCAACCTTCACCTTCGCCTTGATCGAATCCCTTCTCGCAACCAGCTCGTTGATATCCGTAACCAGCTTGTCATGCATTTGTCTCATCTTAGCCGCGTTCTCCGCCGCTCCCGTATAAGCGATCTCAAGGGAAGCCTGCTTTGCCGCAAGCTGCTGCTTCTTCTCCAAAAATACCTTCGCGTCGTTGTCATTGCCCGCAAGAACTGCCTTCTGGGCATAACTCTGCATTTTCTCTACTTCCTTAACACACTCGTCCAATTCTCTCTTGGCTCTTGTCTCTTCCGCCATAACGGCAGCCGTCTCTGCTTTAACCTTGCCAAGGTCTTCCTGAAGGTTTCTTAAGTACTGGTCGATCATCTTCTCCGGATCCTCCATCTTATCCAGCAGCGCGTTAATGTTTGATGACATAATGTCCTTAAATCTTGCTAAAATTCCCATAGTTTCCTCCTAAAAAAGTTATGTTTCACCCTCATCTGCAATTTCCATTATAATATATTTATCCCGCATTGTCACGATAAATCGAATTAAATCTTTATTAAGAAATTTTAATCTGATTTTAATTTTGCGAAAATGTTTACTTAATCCCCAAAATCGTTTATAATAAGTAAATATCGTATTACACTTGGAAAAGAGGAAAACCATGTCGAATGATTCAAAGGAATTTGTTAATTCCGTCGTAAAGCGGCTTGCACAAATGACATATATCCGTCCGGAAGAAATACCTCATATTGATTTATATATGGATCAGGTTACTACTTTCATGGAAGACCATCTGAAGGATACCAAACGCAAATCCGACGACAAGATACTGACCAAGACCATGATCAATAACTATGCCAAGAACGATCTGCTTCCTCCTCCCATAAAGAAGAAATATTCCGAGGACCACATGATCATGCTGATCTTCATATACTATTTTAAGAACGTCCTGTCGATCAGCGATATCCAGTCGCTTCTGACGCCGCTTTCCGAAGGCTTTTTCGACGGTCAGGGCAGCATTTCGCTGGAAAAGGTATATAAAGAGATCTACAATTACGAGCGGGGCCATATGGTTGACATCGCCAAGGCGATCAGCCTTTTGCAGCGGGATTCGCAGAACCTGTTCGCCGACGTGGACGATGAAAACGAACAGAAATATTTGCAGCTTTTTTCCCTTGTCTGTATGTTAAGTTTTGACGTATTCGCGAAAAAGCACGTCATAGAGAGCGTTATCGACCAGTTAAACGCCATGAAAGAACCGGAAAACCCGCCGGATAAGAAAAACAAAAAGAAATAACCAAAAGCGGCCTCCACGGCACACCCCATGGAAGCTGCTTTTTTAATCCTTCTTGTCCTTCTCTTCCTCGTCCGGCAGCACGATATCCTTTAACGCGATATCGTCGTCAATATGCCCTTCCGCGACAATTTCAAGAAAAATATCCACAATATGCGCGTTAAGCTGGGTTCCCGAAATGCGCCGCATTTCACGGATAATGTCTTCCATCTCCATCTGTTTGCGGTAAGGTCTTGTGGAATTCATCGCGTCAAACGTATCCGCAACCGCGATTATCTGCGCGACCTCCGGTATCTCGTCTCCCTTTTTCTTAAACGGATAACCCGTCCCGTCGATATGCTCATGGTGATAGCCCGCCCCGATGGCAAGTTCCGGGTGGTTCTCAATTTCTTTCAATATTCCGTATCCCTGCTCGGCATGACGGCTGACAATCTCAAATTCCTCGTCGGTAAGGCCGCACGGTTTTCCAAGGATATTGTCGGGAACGGCGATCTTTCCGATATCATGGAGCAGTCCGATATTGTAAATATCCGTGACCTGCTGTCCCTTATACCCCATTCTCTCCGCGATCAGCGCGGTATATTTCGCCACGCGGAACGAATGGCCGTTCGTATACTTATCCTTAAAGTCAATGCATTTCGCGAACGCCCTGATGATCTGGTTCATAAAAGTACGGTCTTCCTCCTGCTTTTTCAACAGACCGCGGTTCCTGACGCGGGAGTGCAAAAGCAGCACCGCAAGCATTACCGCGGCAACCGCCGAAAGTACAAGCCCCCAGAACCAGAGTTCCTCAAAAAACGCCTTTGCTTTCACAAACTTCACGGAAATGGATTCCGTCTCCTCACCGGTCATGGTATTAATCACGGCAAGCCGGAACGTATATTCACCGTGTTTCAGATTGGTATAGCTCACCGGCTGCAGCTCCTGCCTCGACAACGTAACGTTTTTGTCGTCAAATCCCTCCAAAATATAGGACAATCTCGGATTGGACAACCCAAAAGTCAGCACATAGCCGTAAATCGTCAAACGTTTGCAATCCGCCGGTATCGTTACGGTCTCGCCGTCCCTGACCGCCACGGTACGGTCGTCGATCTCAACAAACGGCACGGCAAGCCGGATATCCGTCCGTTCCTCCTGCTCCTTATTGATATTGATCGCGGAAACGCCGGTCATGCCCGCAATATAAAGCCTTCCGTCCTCCGACAGGTAGCTTCGCGAATTTGCCGTCGCTACGCTTGGCAGACCGCATTTCACATCATAAAACAAATACTCGATTTCTTCCCCGGCAAGGAGTTTGTCGATACTTACCGCGTAAATTCCGTTGCTGCTCAAAATCCACACCCTGCCGATCTCATCAAAAAAAAGGTCGAAATTATTCGAGTACGGGAAATTATGCAGCGTGCGCACGGAATCATTCTCCATATACGCCAGCGAATTGCCTGTGATAACCCAGTAACCGCCGCGTTCCGGGTCTTTCTTGATCCGCATGACGATTTCGGATTTCAGACCGTCCTCCAGCCCAAGATGTTTCACGACGCCCTCACGGTTGACAATAAAAATCCCGCCGCCGTCGCTGCCAAGATAGATCTCGCCGTTTTCGCCCTCGCAGACGGTCAGTATCTCCGTATTGCCGATACCGTTGTTCTCGTCAAATGTTCCCGTGATCTCTCCGTCCTTAATAAACACCACGCCCGCGCTGGTAGCCGTCGCCACGGTGCCGTCGGACAACTCCGTCATAGCCCGCACACGGTCCGATTTGAGCATTCCCGTGTCCGTATTATAATATGTACATTTCTCGCCGCCCTCCCAGCAGATCAGCCCTTTCTCACTGTATGTACAGAACCAGAGGCGGTTTTTGCTGTCCTTTTTGATACAGCGGATACGCACGCCTTTCAGAAGTTCCGTAAGATAACCGGACTTTTCCTTACCGTCGCCGTCCACGACCTGAAGCCCCGTATCGGTTCCTATGTACAGATCCCCGCCGTACAGGCAGGTGGTATTCACGACGCTGCTTTCCAGTCCGGCAATTTTGCTGATGTCCGAAAACTCATTATGGACGATCTTCATAACGCCCTGACGGGAAGACGCGAACCACAGATTTCCCTCATAATCCACGATCATATTTTCAATGGAATTATTCATCGGAATATCGTCAATCGTCGTATAGGTTCCGTTTTGTTCCAGTATTCCTATACCGTTGTCGGAGCAGACAAAAAAGCTGCCGTCCGAAACCGGACAGATCGCGTTTATGTTGTCGTTTGGCAGCACCGAAAAAGCGGCAGGATTCTTCATTCCCGCAAACAGATTTCCGCGTATGACCACGGATTCGTCCGTTCCCACCCAGACGTCGCCGTTATTTTCAAAAGACGGCGTGATACAGGTCGCCATTCCGAAACCGGAATCCCTGTTGTCAAACGAGTGGGTGATCTTCAGATCTTCAATGCAGAAACAGACTCCGTCCAGCGTACAGCCATAGATCCTGCCGTCTTCGCCGCGGGTCATCTGTTTTAAATACTTGGTCCCGATCAGCGGATCCTCCAGCATATGCAGCGTGTTCTCCCCGTCGATATATCCCATTCCCTCGGTCGTGCCGAAAACAATATTTCCCGAAGCGTCCTCCGTAATGGAACGCACCGACAGCGAAAGCAGTCCCGCGCTTTTATCGAAGAAAGTAAAGCCGCCGTTTTCATACAGCGCGATCCCGCTGTCGTTTGTACCCACCCAGAGGCGGTCCTTACTGTCAACGTAAAGGCTGACCACGCTGGTAATGCCCGTCGCGGAGTCAAAACGGGTGAAATTAACGCCGTCGTAGCGGATAAGCCCGCTGTAGCTTCCAATATAAATAAAACCGTCGCCCGACTGGACAACCGCGTTCGCCTCGGAAGTTGGCAGGCCGTTTGAATTGTTATATAACACCGCCGAAAAATCCGACATGGAACGGTCGGCGTTTTCGTTTCCTCCCGCTCCCAGAACCGGAACGGTCCATGTCAGCAGCAGCGCCGCTATTAAGACCAGTGATATCCGTTTAACGTGTACGATACGGTTCATGACTTTATTCTTCCTTTCTCCGAAGTATATACTATATTTTTCGACATAATCTCCCGACTATTTAATACTAAACCGCCCCGTTATTCTTGCGGTACTTATGGGGCGACACGCCCTTGACCCTGCGGAAAGCGTCCCCAAAATAATTGCTGTCGTTAAAACCGCAGCTTATCGCAATCTCCGTGATGGACTTATCCGTGGTAAGCAGCATATTGGACGCCTCTTTGATCCGCACGCCCACCAGATATTCCTTAAACCCGAAACCGGTGATTGCCTTAAACTTCTTGGAAAAATAAGAACTGCTCATGCCGAATTTATCCGCCACGTCATTTAATCCGATATTTTTATCGCTGTTCTCGTAAATATACTTGGCGGCGTTCTGTATGATATCGTTTGCGACGTCCAGTTCCCTTCCCTGGGAGCGGTTCTTGTAGCAGCGTATCACAAAAACCATCAGTTCATGGAAATACAGCTTCTTCATATAGTCCGACAGCTCGTCGATCTCTTCCGCCTCATAAAGCATTCGGTTCATCAGATCTTCCACATACGTCCTTCTCCCGTCCGGGATATGTATGAAGAAATGGTTCATAACCTCCGTCACATACTCCCTCCCGAAACTTGCGTAAATATCTTCAATAATACTGTCGCTGAACATAATGGCGACGCGCTCATGGGTGTTGTTTCCAAAATAGGTGGTCCGGTGCAGCTCGCCCGCCGGAATAATGACAAGATCCCCCTTGCCGATCCGGAACACCTGGTCGTTGATCGTAAAATTCCTCTCTCCCGAGATCAGATAATATATCTCATGCTTTTCATGGAAATGCGCCTGTCTCATGTTATGGTACGCTTCCCGTTTGATCTTTGTGATACTCAGTTTCTCGTCCATCTGTCCGTCATCTCCGTTTTCCGTTAAAATGCTGCTGTCTCTAAGCAATTTTTCTGTAATATGCGTCTTATACGATATATTTTAAGTGGAAAATACAGTTTTTTCAAGCTAAAATAGTGTTAAAATTATAACAAAAAGAAAAGGAATGACTGCACATGGACAAAACAGAAAAACGCGACTTAATTTTAAACGGTAACCTGCTGACCGTCGTTCTGACGCTGTCAATACCAATCGTGATAAACAGCTTTATCCAGACCATGTATAACCTCACCGACACATACTGGCTGGGTCAGCTCGGAACGGACCATATGTCGGCGATCACCATCGTTACCCCGATACAGAATATCATTCTGAATTTCGGAATGGGTATCACCACTGCCGGCTCCATACTGATCTCCCAGTATCTCGGGGCAAAGGAAGACCGTCAGGCAAATATCATGGCGCGCCATATTTATCTCTGTTCCCTGGTATTTTCCGTCGCCTGCTCGCTGCTATGCTTTATCTGCACACCGGCGATCATTTCCTGGCTCGGAGCCGAAGACGACGTTTTTACGTTTGCCTGCACATATCTGAGGATTGTGATCCTGGACATGCCGCTGCTTTTCACCATCAACATGTTCACGGCAGTCCACCAGTCCCAGGGCGATACGGTAAGACCCATGCTTTTAAATCTGCTGGGCGTGATCATCAACATGATCTTAGACCCTCTTCTCATGGTCGTATTTGACATGGGTGTTTCCGGCGCGGCGTTAGCTACCGTTACCGCCAAAATCCCCTGCGCCGTCATCGCCCTTTTGCTGCTCACCGGCAAGAACCGGCTTATCCGGCTTACTTATAAAGGCTTTCGTTTCGAGAAAGAAAAACTTTTATCCATCGTCCGCGTGGGACTTCCTACCGCTATCGGCGGAAGCACCATGCAGTTCGGTTTTCTCCTTATGAGCCGGAATGTTTTAAAATACGGTTCCATTGCCGTTTCCGCATACGGGATCGGCAACAAGATCAACGGTCTGATCACCCTGCCGTCCACGGCAATGGGTTCCGCCACCGCGACCATCGTGGGGCAGAACGTAGGCGCGAACCAGAAGGACCGCGCGGAAAAAGGCTACAAGCTGTCCATGTACATTTCCGTGGTGTTCCTCTTTGTCAGCGGTTTCATACTGTCGCGTCCGTTTATCGCCCGCCCCATCGTTTCCATTTTTTCCAAGGAACCGGAGGTTATTTACCATGCCACAAACTTTTTATCTCTCATGGCAATCTGCTGCTGGACAAACGGTATACACAACGCGACTACCGGACTGTTCCAAGGCTCCGGCCACACCATAATCACCATGGCGAACGACGCTTCCCGCCTGTGGGTGTTCCGTTTCCTCACGCTGTATATCTGTGAAAACGTGCTTTTAATGGGCGTAGAGAGCATATGGTGGTCCGTCGTCGTCAGCAACGCCATCTCCGCCCTTATCCTGTATGTGCTGTACCGCATGAAAATATGGAAAAAAGATGTGGTGAAGATCAAGTAAGCAGAGATTTATCGAGTAATTTTCCACCACATAAAAATTTTTACATTTTTTTACAACAAAGTATTAATTCTTTTTTATAATATACCGATATATATTTCGTAAGTACAACATAAAGCCACGGAGGGCGATTTATTCCTTGTGATATGTACTTAACAATATCGTGTTGTAACGGATTACAACAGAATGGAGGAAAAATGGTAAACGGAGTTAGTTCATCAACAAATGCGGCTTATACTACAGCTTATTCGTCTTCTTCTAAGACAAAGGCTTCTGAAGCAGCAACCGAAAGCAAAAAAGACACAGGTGTTGTTTACGAGAAGAGCAACGCTACTTATAAGAAAGACAATTCAGCAGTGATCGCTCAGCTCAAGAAAGACAGCGAGAACCGTATCAACCAGATGCAGAGCCTTGTTTCCAAGATGTTCAAGGATCAGGGTATCAAGATCGGTACCGCCGACGATCTGTGGAAGACCCTTGCAAGCGGCAACTTCACGGCTGATCCTGCAACGATCGCTCAGGCAAAGGAAGACATTTCAGAAGACGGATACTGGGGCGTAAAGCAGACTTCTGACCGTATCTTTGATTTCGCGATGGCATTATCCGGCGGAGACGAAAAGACCATGGAGAAGATGAAAGCTGCTGTAGAAAAAGGCTTCAAACTTGCAACAAAGTCATGGGGTCAGGAACTTCCTGGTATTTCAAACGATACCTACAACGCAGTAATGGATAAATTCGACAACTTCTTTAAGAACGGTGTTGAAGAATAATCCGGACGGATTTATTTCATGAAAAGAACAGCTAAGCGGTTTTTGCGGCTTAGCTGTTTTTATTTGATCGAATGGGGAATTACCGGGTCATGATTTACTGCCGTCCCAGCAGCCGTCCACATATTCTGCCGCTTCCTGCCCTGACAGTTGAAATTCTTCTCTGATGTAGGAAAGCGTAGCTTCTTTGCTCTGTCCAAATTTTTGCAATGACTTTACGGCACCAAGGATTTTTCCACGCTCTTCGCCCTCTTCTCTTCCGATGATTTTTCCACACTCTTCGCCTTGGCGTATTCCTTCTATCCTGCCTTTTGCCAGTCCAGCCTCCATTCCCATCTCATACT
>JAMPBI010000051.1 GCA_023666775.1 Alistipes sp.
CAATATAAGCGATATCAGCACATTATCAGGAATGCCATTAAACAGTTTGGAATCAAGTGGCAATAATATAAGTGATATCAGCGCATTATCAGGAATACCATTAAACAGTTTGTATTTAAGTGGAAATAATATAAGCGATATCAGCGCATTATCAGGAATGCCATTGACCATTTTGGATTTAAGTGGAAATAATATAAGCGATATCAGCGCATTATCAGGAATGCCATTAACCAGTTTGTATTTAAGTGACAATAATATAAGTGACATCAGTGCATTAGCGGACATGGAACTTAAATGGTTATGGATTACAGATAATAATATTTCAAGTCTGAAAGTATTAAAAGATAGCAGATTGATAAAAACTCTTGTAGAAGCTACTCAAGATGATGGATTTATATGCTGGAATGTACGAATAGGACAAGGAAACAAAATAACTCAAAAAGAAGCAATGGAAATTTTGCCGGAAACTCTTTTAAATTATCGAGATAGTTATGAGGAAACTGGTATTACATGGTTTGAAATGCAGAATTTTATTGGAGACGTTATTTTAAATGATGAAACCGGAATACCAGATGTAAACTTTTATAATGTGGTTTTGGAAAAGTATGATCAAGATAGTAACGGTGCATTAAGTACGAATGAAGTCCAAAATATAAGACAATTAGATTTAATGGACAAGGGAATTGAAAATATACAGGGAATACAGTATTTTAAAAATTTAAAAATACTTTTGTTAAGTGGTAATAATATAAGTGATATAAGTGCTTTAGCAGATATGAAACTTACACAATTATCTATTGGAAGTAATAATATTTCGAGTCTGGCACCATTAAAAGACAGTACACTGGTAAAGTTTCTTGGAGAATACGCTTTAACTGATACATTTAACGGTTGGAGTATAAGTATTGGTAATGGAAATAAAATAACTCAAAAAGAGGCAATGGAAATTTTGCCTGAAACGCTTTTAAATTATAGAATGGAACAATGGAACCCAGAAACGAATAGTTTTGAAAAATCGGATATTACATGGCTTGAAACACAGTATTTTATTGGAGATGTTATATTAAATGACGAAACCGGAATACCGGATATTAATTTTTATAATGCGGTATTAGAAAATTATGACACGAATAAGGACGGAATATTAACGACAAATGAAGTAGAGAAAATAGAAAATCTTTATTTGCAAATGCGTGATATAGAAAATATCGAGGGGATTCAGTATTTCAAAAATTTAAAGTATGTGACTTTATCAAATAATAAGATTGAAGATATTAGTCCATTAGCGGATATGCCGCTAATGAATATTGATTTAAGGAGTAACAGGATAAGTGATATCAGTTGTTTAAAAGACAGCTTGTTGATTAACAGTTTGGCACAATATGCGGAAAAGAACCCGAAAGGGGTATCAGGTACAATAGGGATTCGGTTTATGGCGGGGAATAATCGAATAACAATACAACAAGCTCTGGAAATTTTTCCGGAACAATTATTGAACTGTAAAGAATATTTTTATAATTATAGCATTCAGGATTATGAAGAAACAAACCAGACTTGGTTTGAAAGGGAGAGATTTGTTGACGGAACAATTATACCAAACGATGCTTCCGGTATTCCGGACAAGAATTTATATGATGCAATCCTTCAGGCAGGAGATGAAAATAAAGACGGCTTTTTGGCGGTTTATGAGGCTGCGAACATTACGACCTTAGACGCGAGTGATAAAAACATTACAAATCTGAAGGGAATAGAGTATTGTCAGGGTGCTTCTTACATATATTTGTCACATAATAATATTAGTGATGTAAGCATATTTGAGAAATTCGACAATATTAATCAGTATATTAATTTAAGTTACAACAAAATTTCTGATATTAGTTTTATGAGCAAATTTAACAGCTTTGGAAACATAAACTTGTCGCATAATCAGATTTCGGATATAAGTCCGCTGGAGGGAACTTATGTAGGAAGTTATTTACAACTTGATTATAATGATATCAGCGACATTACTGTGTTCAATACGGTTAAGCGAATATATGTGTTACATTTATGTAACAATAAAATTAGTGATATCAGTGCATTAAAAGGAACGGAGATAGAAGAATTATATATTACAAATAATAATATTTCGGATATATCTGTATTGCGTGATGTATATTTTAACAATCCGTATGGGGGAGGAATTGTATGGGTAAACAATAATCCAATTAAAGATATCTCTGTACTTATTGAGATATGTGGTAAAAAGTCCGGATATAATGGATACGCAAATCTGGTAAGATTTGACGGAAATCAAATTCAAAATATATCGGATTTGGACAATCTTAAAAATCAAATTCAAATTGTGACACGTTATTTGAATGAGGACGGAACAAAAGAAATCAGTCCAAGTCTATATTCGGTACTTTACAAAAGAAATTATTTGAGCGTAACATGCAGTCCCAAAGCAATCGACGGATATAAGCTGGTTCAGGGGGAGAAAAAGGAAATAATAATTTATGAAGATACGCCGGCGGTAATGTATGTAGATTTTTATTATAAAGAAACGGAAGTACCAGAAACGGAAGTATCAGAAACAGAAGTATCAGAAACAGACGACAGTGATTATATTGTTAAAACAGAAAATAATGATAAAGAGATTACAAAGGAAGAATTTAGCGGGATCTTGAAAGAAAACATAAATAGAAATGTTATTTTTAAAAGTAACGCGGATATAACCATAAAATTTGCAAAAGGAACAATGAAAGAAGTTGTAGGAAAAGTCTCATATGACATGGGAGCCGAAATTATAAAAGATTTTGACAAGTTGGATAATACAGCTAAAGAAGTGATTGATAAGAAAAATCTTGTGTCATATATAAACTATCATTATTCCGGAGAACTTCCGGGCGAAGCCGAAATTGGAATTTATGTGGGAACCGAGTGGAGTGGAAAAACATTATATTATTACTATTATGATATTGAGAATAAGATGTTACAGTTGCTTCAGGAAGCGCTTGTTGGTTCAGATGGTATTATGACAGTACATCAAAAACACTGTTCGGATTATGTTATTTTGAGCGAGAAAATAACGCAGAATGTATCTCCGGAAGAGACAGAACAAATAAAAACAGATGAGCAGGACGACACGGACACGCAGGAAGAAACAGCTATGACTACATCTCCGAATACAGGTGATAATGGAAATGCCTTTTTAATAGTAATAATATGTATTTCGGGTATTATCGTTGTTTCTATGATGAAAAAGGATAAAGTCATTTATTAAAACAAGAATTTAAAAATAGAGAGGCTGACGTTTTAGGGATTTTTATACGCTAAAGCGGCAGTCTCTTATTCTTTAAACAGAAAGTTATGAGATTACACGAAAAACATAATGACAAAATACACGGAAAAGTGTACAATAAGGGTATACCTTTTTGAGAAGGAGGGATAAATATGCCTATAGGAGCAATCAGCGAAGTGCAGATGGCGGCGTTATTCTGGCTGGCGGCAATGGTTATTTTCATTATACTGGAAATTGCCACGGTGGGATTATACACGATCTGGTTCGCGGGAGGCTGTCTGATCGCTTTTTTCGCGACGCTGCTTGGCTGCGGAAAGCTGGCGCAGGCGGGGGTCTTTGTTGTGGTTTCGGGAATACTCATTCTGTTTATGCGACCGATTACCAGAAAGAAGCTCATGATCGGCAAAGAAAGAACCAATGTTGAAAGTCTTGCGGGAGAGAAGGCAAGGGTTATCGAGAGGATCGATAACATTGCGGGTACGGGAAGAGCCGTTGCCAAGGGACAGGAATGGATGGCGCGTTCCGCGGACGACGAGGTAACATATGATGTGGGCGAGGTCGTTTTTGTCAAAGACGTTACGGGCGTTAAATTAATCGTTAGGAAAGAAGAGGAATAAAATATGGTTTGGATTGTTTTAGGTGTTATTGTTATTATTATTCTGGCAAGCTGCATTAAGGTTGTTCCGCAGGCGAAAGCCGTCGTATTGGAGAGGCTTGGCGCTTATCAGGCAACATGGTCCGTAGGTATACATTTTAAACTTCCTATCATTGACCGTGTGGCGAAGATGGTCGTATTGAAGGAACAGGTAGTCGATTTCGCGCCGCAGCCGGTGATCACGAAGGATAACGTAACCATGAGGATCGATACGGTCGTGTTCTATCAGATCACGGATCCGAAGCTTTACGCTTATGGCGTTGAAAATCCGATCATGGCGATCGAAAATCTGACGGCGACAACCCTTAGAAATATTATCGGCGATCTGGAGCTGGACCAGACGCTTACATCGCGTGAAATCATTAATACCAAGATGAGGGTGCAGCTTGATTCGGCGACGGATCCTTGGGGTATCAAGGTAAACCGTGTGGAACTTAAAAATATCATTCCTCCGGCGGCAATCCAGGACGCGATGGAGAAGCAGATGAAGGCGGAGCGTGAAAAGCGTGAGTCGATCCTGATCGCGGACGGTCAGAAGCAGTCGGCGATCCTTGTTGCGGAAGGTAAGAAACAGTCGGCAATCCTTGAAGCGGAGGCAGAGAAGGAAGCGGCTATCCTTCGCGCGGAAGCAAAGAAAGAGGCAACGATCCGTGAGGCGGAAGGTCAGGCAGAGGCTATCCTTGCGGTACAGAGGGCAAATGCGGAAGGTATCAAGCTGATCAACGAGTCCAATCCGTCGAACGCGGTTCTTCAGATCAAGAGTCTGGAAGCGTTTACCAAGGCGGCGGACGGTCATGCCAACAAGATCATCATTCCTTCCGACATTCAGGCAATCGCGGGATTGTCCAAGTCAATCGTGGAAGTCGTTAAGGATAAATAAAACAGTTAGGTGGAACGGGTGCGAAATATGGACTTAAAAGGACGTGATTTTTTAAAACTTCTGGATTTTACTCCTGAGGAAATCCGTTATATGTTAGACGTCGCGAAGGATTTAAAGGCGAAGAAGAAAGCGGGGATCGCGCATGATTCCTTACGGGGGAAAAATGTGGCTCTGATATTTGAAAAGACCAGCACGAGAACAAGATGTTCTTTTGAGGTTGCCGCCCATGATCTGGGTATGGGAACCACCTATCTGGATCCGACGGGTTCCCAGATCGGCAAGAAGGAAAGTATCGAAGATACGGCGAGGGTTCTTTCCGGTATGTACGAAGGTATCGAATACCGGGGATTTGGACAGAATATTGTGGAGGAACTGGCGGAGTATTCTTCCGTTCCCGTGTGGAACGGACTGACGAACGAATTTCACCCGACGCAGATGCTTGCCGACCTGCTTACGATCGAGGAACATCTTGGCAGATTAAAGGGAGTAAAGCTCGTTTATATGGGCGACGCCCGCTACAATATGGGTAATTCCCTGATGGTGGCATGCGCCAAGATGGGAATGGATTTTACCGCCTGTACGAGTAAGCATTATTTTCCTGAGGAAAAGCTGGTTTCCGCCTGCAGGGAAATCGCGAAAGAGACGGGCGGCAGCGTTACTCTGTCCGATAATGTGGACGAAGCGGTGAAAGACGCGGACGTGCTTTATACGGACGTGTGGGTTTCCATGGGAGAACCCGACGAAGTATGGGAGGAGCGCATACGGGAGTTAAGACCTTATCAGGTTAATAAAAGCGTCATGGAAAAGGCGAAGAAGACGGCAATCTTTATGCACTGCCTGCCGGCGTTCCATGACTTAAAGACCAAGATCGGTAAGGAAATTTATGAGAAATTCGGTCTGACGGAAATGGAGGTTACGGACGAAGTTTTTGAATCGCCGCAGTCTGTGGTGTTTGATGAAGCGGAAAACCGTATGCATACGATTAAAGCGGTAATGGCGGTCACTTTAGGCGGCTGTTAGAAAGTGAGCGGATATGTTTGTAGCAAGCAACGGCGCTTACCGTAGAACAAAGATCGTAATCGACTGGATCAATATTTTTCTTGGCGCGGCTGTGGTACTCATGGCCGCCGCCATACTCACAACTGGCGGAAGAGCGGATTTTCTTCTGCCTTTGGTGTTTTTTGCAGGCGGCGGGATCAACGGTCTTCACGCGGCAAAAAAGTTTTTCCGGTTTGAGCGAAAAAAAGGACTGGTACTGGTTGGAATCACGGTATTTTTTGCCGTGGTGACGATCGCGTCCGCAGTGATTCTATGGGGTGGCAAATGAAAGAGAAGATATTGAAAATGTTATCCGAGACGGAAGGATATGTTTCGGGACAGCGTTTATGTGGGGAATTTCACGTTTCCCGCACGGCAGTCTGGAAGAATATAAAGCGGCTGAGGGACGAGGGCTATGTGATCAGGGCCGTAACCGGCAAAGGTTACCGTCTGGAGGAGCGCCCGGACGTTATCAGCGCGCAGGAGATCAAAAGCAGGCTGAAGACAAAATACTGGGGTCAAAAGACCGTGTTTTTTGAGGAAGTGGATTCCACCAATAATGTGGCAAAGAAGATGGCGGAGGACGGAGCGCCCCACGGAAGTCTTGTGATCGCCGAAAATCAGAACGCCGGTAAAGGAAGAAGAGGACGAAGCTGGTCTTCGCCGGAGGGCACCGGTATCTGGATGACCTTTATTTTAAGACCGCGGATTGAGCCGCAGGCGGCGTCCATGCTGACTCTGGTCGCGGCGATGGCGGTAAGGAAAGCCGTTTTTCGCGAGACGGGACTTGAAACGGTTATCAAGTGGCCCAACGATCTTGTGGCAGGCGGGAAAAAGATTTGCGGTATTCTTACGGAAATGAGCGCGGAGCCGGAACAGATCAATTATGTGGCGGTCGGCGTGGGAATTAACGCCAATATACGAAAGTTTCCGGACGAGATCAGCGGCGTGGCGACCTCCCTGCTCCTTGAGACGGGAAAGAAGGCGGACAGGAGCAAACTGGTGGCGGCATACGGGAACGCGTTTGAGGAATATTACGACCGGTTTATGGAGAAAGGAAATCTGGAACTTTTAAAAGAGGAATATAACGGTTATCTCGCTAATTTTGGAAATCAGGTGAAAATTCTGGATCCGGCGGGAGAATTTACGGGTATATCCGGGGGGATCAATGATTTTGGAGAACTTCTGGTGACGGACGGCGAGGGAAGAAAAAGAACGATCCGTTCTGGGGAAGTTTCCGTGAGAGGTATTTACGGTTATGTTTGACGAAAGCAGGGTTTTGTGCGCGTCCAGCGCGTATGAGCGGAAATATTTCCTGAATAAGGAGTTTGAAAAACTGCCGGAGGGCATTAAGGACGAACTGAAGATCATGTGCGTGCTGTTCACGGAGGACGTGGGCGGTATTCTGACGCTGGAATACGAGGAGGACGGAAGTCTTTATTTTAGGACGGAGGCGGACGAAGGCGACCTGCTCTATGATGAGATCGGAAGCAGTCTGAAGATCAAACAGCTCCAGGGAGAGAAAAGAGAGCTTCTTGAGGCGCTAGAGTTGTATTACAGGGTTGTCGTGCTGGGACAGGGGATTGAGGAATAGCATATGAAGATAGGAAATGTGTGTATTGAAAATAATCTGGTACTGGCACCGATGGCAGGCGTAACGGACCTGCCTTTTCGCTTGTTATGCAGGGAGCAGGGCTGCGGGCTGCTTTATACGGAGATGGTGAGCGCGAAGGCAATCCTTTATAAGAACAGAAATACGGAAAGCCTGATGGAGCTTGCGGAGGGCGAAAATCCCATTGCCATACAGCTTTTCGGCTCGGAGCCGGATATTATGGCAGAGATCGCGAAGCAGGTGGAGGAACGGCATTTTGATATCATCGACGTGAACATGGGCTGTCCTGTCCCAAAGGTGGTTAATAACGGCGAGGGTTCGGCTCTGATGAAGGATCCCCTTCTTGTGGGAAAGATCCTTTCGGCAATGGTAAAGGCGGTGAAGAAGCCGGTTACGGTTAAGATCCGCAAAGGTTTTGACGCAGAGCATGTCAATGCCGTCGAGATCGCCCATATCGCGCAGGAAAGCGGAGCGGCGGCAGTCGCGGTTCACGGCAGGACAAGGGAACAGTATTATTCCGGCAAGGCGGACTGGGATATTATCCGGCAGGTAAAGAAGGCGGTTTCCATTCCGGTTATCGGGAACGGCGATGTAAACGGCGCCGCGGACGCCGTGAGAATGTGGGAGGAAACAGGCTGCGACGCGGTGATGGTCGGAAGGGCGAGTCAGGGAAATCCGTGGATTTTTAAGGAAATCCTTCATTATAGAGAGACGGGAACGTTACCGGAAAGACCGGATAAGGAGCAGGTGAAGGAAATGATCCTGCGGCACGCAAGGCTGCAGCGGGAACATAAAGGGGAATATATCGGTATCCGGGAAATGCGTAAACATTTCGCGTGGTATATGGCAGGCTATCCCAATTCGGCTGCCCTGCGCAACCGTATCAATTCCATCGGGACGTTTGAGGAGCTTTGCGAGGTGGTTTGTCAAATGTAATTGACAAGAAATTTTTGGTATTATATAATATCTTGATATTAAGTTTTATTGGGTAATCCAGAAGGGAGCACGTTATGGCATCAGAAAAGAAAAATATTATGACATACGAAGGACTGAAGAAACTGGAGGAAGAACTTCAGGATCTTAAAGTTGTCAGGAGAAAAGAAGTCTCACAAAAAATCAAAGAGGCAAGAGAGCAGGGCGATTTATCGGAAAATGCCGAGTATGATGCCGCAAAGGACGAGCAGAGGGATATTGAGGCAAGGATCGAGGAACTGGAAAAGATCCTTAAAAACGCCGAAGTAGTCGTGGACGACGAGATTGATAATAATAAAGTAAGCGTGGGCTGTACCGTTAAGGTATTTGATCTGGAATATGACGAGGAAATCGATTTTAAGATCGTCGGTTCGACCGAGGCGAACAGTCTTCAGAACAAGATTTCCAATGAATCGCCTGTAGGCGCCGCTTTGATCGGCAAGGAGTCGGGAGACGTGGTTTCCGTTGAGACGCAGGCGGGCGTGATGGAATATAAGATCATTTCCATTCACAAGGCAAATTAACATAAAGGAGTGAGACAGGTGAATAATGGACAGAATGAGGCGCAGGCGCAGCAGCAGGACGTGAATGAACTGATCTGGGTCCGCAGGGGCAAGCTGGAGGATCTGCAGGCAAACGGCAGGGATCCGTTTCAGATAACCAAGTATGACGTAACCCATCATACAACGGATATTAAGGATAATTTTGAGGAAATGGAAGGAAAAGAAGTTTCGGTCGCGGGCCGTATGATGACCAAGCGCGTGATGGGGAAGGCTTCTTTTTGTAATGTACAGGATTTAAAGGGCAATATTCAGATTTATGTGGCAAGGGACGAGATCGGGGAAGAGTCTTACGCGGATTTTAAGAAGTATGACGCCGGAGACATTTTGGGCGTTAAAGGCGCTGTTTTTAAGACGAAGACAGGCGAGACGTCCATTCATGCCAAGGAGGTAACGCTTCTTTCCAAGAGTCTCCAGATCCTGCCGGAGAAGTTTCACGGACTGACGGACACGGATATCAGGTATCGTCAGAGGTATGTGGATCTGATCATGAACAACGAGGTTAAGGACACGTTTATCAAGCGGTCCAAGGTACTGCGCAGTATCCGCCGTTTCCTTGACGACCGGGGATTCATGGAGGTGGAGACGCCGATGTTGGTTTCCAACGCGGGAGGCGCGGCGGCAAGACCTTTTGAGACGCATTTTAACGCGCTGGACGAGGATCTGAAACTGCGCATTTCTCTGGAACTGTATCTGAAAAGGCTGATCGTAGGCGGAATGGAGCGTGTTTACGAGATTGGACGTGTATTCCGCAACGAGGGACTGGATACGAGACATAATCCGGAATTTACGCTGATGGAGCTGTATCAGGCATATACGGATTATCACGGCATGATGGATCTGACGGAGGATCTGTACCGGTATCTCGCAAAGGAAGTGACCGGTTCCGAGATCATTCAGTACGGTGAGCATGCGATGGATCTGTCGAAGCCGTTTGAACGCATTACCATGGTGGACGCGGTTAAGAAGTATTCCGGTGTGGATTTTAACGGGATCCATACGCTGGAGGAAGCCCGCGCCGCCGC
>JAMPBI010000052.1 GCA_023666775.1 Alistipes sp.
AAAAACATCGTCATGTAAAACGCTACAATGGCGTTTCCAAACAGGGGAAAACCGCAGCTATGGGAAAATAATACAAATATAATGCCAAGCCCCTTGGCGATATCGGGAAAATCCAGTCTCTTTCCTTCCATAAATCCCTCTAATCCCTGAAATATAAATCTCTCGTATAGACCTTATCCATAATATCCTTTAAATCCTCGTGATACCGGTTGGCAAGGATCACGTCCGAAACATTCTTAAATTCCTCCAGATCGTGAATAACGCGGTTCCCGCCAAACGTATCCTGCGGGATCGTCGGTTCGTAGATCACCGTTTCCACCCCCGCGGCTTTCACACGCTCCATAACGCCCTGAATGGAAGACTGCCTGAAATTATCCGAATTGGTCTTCATGGTCAGACGGTAGATCCCTACCACTTTCGGCTTCCTCTCCAGTACCTTGGACGCAACGAAATCCTTTCTGGTATGATTTGCCGCCACAACCGCCGTAATAATATCGTTGGGAACGCCCTCATAATTGGCAAGAAGCTGCTTCGTGTCCTTCGGAAGACAGTAACCGCCGTACCCGAAAGACGGATTATTGTAATGGTTGCCGATACGCGGGTCGAGACTGATACCTTCAATGATCTGCGCCGCGTTCAGCCCTTTAATTTCCGCGTAAGTGTCCAGTTCGTTAAAAAACGCCACGCGCATGGCAAGATAAGTATTGGCAAATAACTTAACCGCTTCCGCCTCCGTAAAATCCGTGATCAGCACGTTGATATCTTCTTTGATGGCTCCCTGCTTTAAAAGACCGGCAAATACTTTGGCTTTTTCTTTCAGCGCCTCATCTTTCAGATCGGTCCCCACCACGATCCTTGACGGATAGAGATTATCGTACAACGCTTTTCCCTCGCGCAGAAACTCCGGCGAAAAAATGATGTTCCTATTATGATAGCGCTCCCTGACGGATACCGTATATCCTACCGGTATGGTTGATTTAATGACCATAACCGCGTCGGGCGCTATTTTCGCCGCCGTTTCAATAACCGTTTCCACGGACGACGTATTGAAATAATTCTTGTCCGTATCGTAATCCGTAGGCGTCGCGATAATGATAAACTCCGCGTTCTCATACGCCTCTTTTGGATCGGTCGTCGCTTTCAGCCGGAGATTTCCGCCGGCAAGATACTCTTCGATCTCTTTATCCGCAATCGGGGATTTTCCCTGATTAATCAAATTGACCTTTTCCTCCATAATATCCAGCGCGTATACTTCATTGTTCTGCGCCAGTAAAACGGCGTTGGAAAGTCCTACATATCCCGTTCCCGCAACTGCTATTTTCATATCCTACCTCCCGAGTAATATCTTGATATATGGCGTAACGGAGCGGATCAACGCTACGTCCGTGCCAAAATTCTTTCGCAGAAAACGAAACCAGTCTTTAAAAGGCAGTCCTTTCGGTCCTTCTTTTAACCTGAACCGTTTCGCGGCGGACAAACTCTTATCCTGCCATGTCCCCGTTACGGGGTTATCGTTACATTTTCCCACAAATTCCGAAAAAACATATATGGGATATCCCAGCCTTTTGACGGTAAATCCATAATCAAAATCCCCCATGCTGTGGGCGTAATGGGGATCCGTCGCCCCCGCTTTCTTAAAAACTTCCGCCGGAAGCATGACGCAGTTCGCGTTAAAGGTGTCACAGCATGTCCCGGGTTCGTCCGGTCCGACCGTCCGCAGTTTCAGGCTTTTTCTTCCCCGATACACGATCCCCCCGTAACTGAGGCTGCCGTCGTCCGCCTGCGTGGCTCCTACAAGGACCTCTGTTTTTGCGCCGAGTTCCCGCGCCATTTTCAAAAACATTCCCGGATAAAATTCCACGTCGTCATTGAGCAGCACATAATATTTTCCGTCGGGAATCGTCTCTAACGCGTATTCCATTCCCAAATGCATTCCGCCGTTCCAGTACAGACCTCCGGTTCCCTCTATGATATGGGCGTTTGGCGCGATTTCTTTTACCGCCTCCCTCGTTCCGTCGGTGCTTTGATCGTCTACAAGAACGATCTCAAACCACAATCCCTTATTCGTATCCAAAATTGAACGGATACATTCCGTCGTCTTTTCCCTGCGGTTATAGCAGGTTAAGATCAGCACTATTTTATCCATTTTGCCACCTGCCCTCCCGCCTTATCAATAACCTTATCCTCCATACCGCCAAAAATCCGTTTCCGTATTTCTTCCAGCAGAACCGCCGCCAGAAATACCGCCAGACTGACGGCTGACGCGATCCCTATATAATAACCTTTTTCCATGTAAGCCATATAAGGGAATACCGCCTGCAAATGCGTTTTCAGGGCGTCCTCCAATATATATACGGCAAGCACATTTGCCGCCAGAGCGTTTACAAAACGGTTCTCAAACTTTGCCCCCATGAACAAAAGCAGCAGCAGAACCGCCTGAACCATCGTAAACAGACTGTTGTCCCTCGCGAAATAATTTGCCTGACTTCCCGTTATCCAATATATTCCGTCATTGAGGGCAAAATTTATCACCACCGTCCCCAAAAGTCCCGCTATGATCCTGCCCTTAGAAATCACCCTGTCTTTATGGTACATTCCTATATAACGCCCGACGACATAGGCAAGAACCATATTAATAATCCCTTTTCCGCCGTCGCCCGTCTGGTCGAAGAAGAATACGGTCGGCAGAAAAAGGAATAGCGCGCCCGCCCCGACGATCAACTGTCTGTGGCGTTTCCGGTCGATCCGCTCCAGATACTCGTTGATGAACGGACTTAAAACGCAGAGGCAGAAATACGCCGAAATAAACCAGTATTTATGCGATATCACGGGAATAAAACACGTCAGAAGCTCCTTTACGCTAAAAATCCCCGTTGCCAGATATGCCCCCGCATAAGCCGCCAGCGACCAGAAAATCAGCATAATATCCATCTTCGCGAGTTTTTTCCATTTTAGCCGTATGCCGAAATATCCCGAAAGGAGAACGAAGCCCGTCACGCCGATATTTCCGATAACATTGATCAGAATGCCAAGCTGCGTATTCAGTTGTCCCGTACCCGCGCCAAAAGTATGCATTACTACGATCAGCAGAATACATACGATCCGGTACGCCTCAAAATTTGACTGTCTGCTCATTTATCCAAATTCTCCCAAATCACTGCGCTATCCGTTTTTTAAGCAGCGCGGAACATGGTTTTTCCACGCAATGATACAAAAATACCGCCGCCAGCACGGAAAACAGCACCGCGAATATAAGGTACGTCGTCCCCGTTATGTTGTAGTGATCGATGATCTCGATCACGCACAGATGGACTAAATACAGGCAAAAACTGTACCGTCCCGCCACTTTGATCACAGAAACGATCCTCGGACTGTTAATCTTCAGATCAATAAAGATCATCATTACAAGCGCCGTAAGCATTCCCCATGAAACGCGGTTAAACCAGTTTAGTCCCATAAAGCCCGCCAAAAGCAGCGCCGCCACTCTCAGGAATGTATTTACCTTTCCCTCCCTGTAAGCATACCACGCGCAAATTCCCATTGCAAATGTATTCAGACTATAAAGGGGATTATCCACACAAAGCATTTGCGGCTGCGACGCCCCCATCTTTGTGAACAAAATCTCTAAAACTTTGGAAAGAAGAACGGTCGCCGGTATCATTGCCACCATAAAAACCGCCGCCCTTTTAAAACTTCGTATCACTTTTTTCAGCAGCGGCGCGATCAGATAAAAGAACGCGAAACAACTGATCGTCCATAAGCCCCAGAGATTATTCCAATATCCGTAATCATTTGACGGAAGCCATGTATTCAGGCAGAGGAAATACCGAAGCCACCCCATATGCGCATAGGTGTCCGGGGGCATTTGTTTCCACACCGCTCCCCAGAACAGGATACCCACGATCAAAATCGCGTAATAGGCAGGAAGGATCCTGGATATCCGCTTGATATAGTATTCTTTAAGGGACCGGCTCCTCTCCAGGGAACTAAAAATCAGAAACCCGCTCATAACAAAAAAAATACTGACACCGTAACTTCCGTTCGATAAAACGTCGCACAGGGACTCCGGAAGACCGGGAACAAATATGAACAAATGAATGGTAAAAACCATCAACGCCGCGACAATGCGCAGAATGTCAAATATAATCATGTTTTCTCCTAACACCTCTATAAAAACCTCTTGGGAAATTTAACAAAGCGGGTCAATATCTCATTTAAAACCAGACAGCCGAATAGTCCCACAACAAAGCGGATCACGAAAAATCCACCCCAGTCCAGCAGCCGGTTGAAATTTATTTTTTCAAGCACGCTCACCATCATGGAAATGATCGTCATATGAAAGGCAAGAATGATCAACGTATTCTGCCCCACATAGGAAAGCACTCCGCTGACCGCCTTGCTCCTCGTAAACCAGAAACTCAGCCACAAAACGATATACGTTCCCAGAAGCCCCAGTATCAGATACACCGTCATAAATCTGCCATAATCCTGTACCGCCAGATTTGCCGCGCCGTTAATATGGTGAAGCAGCGCAAACAGCACAAGGCAGACAACGGGAAGCCCGTACATTTTCGATGTTCTCTCAATCACATGGTATCTGCGCAGACACATTCCCATCAGCATAAACACCGCGCCAAGCAGCGCCGCTTCCATGCTCCACGGAAGATAGACCGGCAGCGTCCTGCATAACAGAAAACTAAGCGCGCATAATACAACCGATGACAGGATAATTTTTTTCCAGTCGAAACGGTGCTTTAATACAAAATAAATAATAAAGTAAAAAATAACGGAAGATACCGCCATCGCCGTTAAAAACCAAAGAGGTCCGTTGCCGAAAACGAAACCTTCAAAATTTTCTTCCGTCGGCACATTTTTATAAAATAACGCGGAGGAATACACAAATCCCAAAAATCCCCGCAATCCAAGCTCTACCGTAAATGTATGGGACAAGACCAGCTTTAACAGATATTTGACGTAAAGTACCATGTTGTAGATCAAATACGGCACCAGCAGACGCTTTACGCGTTTTCCCGTCAGTTCCCTATAGGTTCGGTCCTGCGTTTTATCAATATCATACAAAAAACCTGCCAGTATAAAAAACAGTGGAATATGCACGGAACCGCAAAAAGGAACATAGTTGAACTCAATATGTCCCATGATCACCAGCAGAATGCCTATTCCTTTCGCTATATCCACATAATCAATCCGTCGTTCCATTTTATTGCTCCAGCCTTATGACTTCCAGCGGTATATTCCCCAGTTTTGACGCCATGAGGGAAAACGTGCTGTTAAAACTTCCCAATATTTTATCTCCCGCTGCCAGACACAGCATTTCCGCGTAAGCGTCCTCAATCCCCTGTCTGCTGTCCCGGTCCAGCGTTTTACCGGAAAATGTCAGGATCCTCTCTCCAAACTTTCCTCGGAGCGCCTCTTCTGTCTCCGGGTCGTCCGTCGCCAGATAAAAATACGTCGCCGGATCCCGTTCCAGCTCCCCGTCCATTCGGTCAACAAACAGCCGGAGCGGACTGTTTTTGATCGCTTCGATATGATCCGTGCGGCGGATATGCACGCTCACTAAGCGTTTTCCTTCTGCCGCCTCCAGCACCTTCTTCTTTCTTTCCTCAACCGTCTCCCGGGGCGTGATAAAATCAAAAGCATGTTCCTTTTCCAGAATATCCCAGAACGGATTCGTCGCTTTTACATAAACCGCCGGAAATTTTGCAAATTCCGCCGCGACGCCCTGCGTCCCCTTCTCGTCATACAGCCGCATGATCTCGTCGCACTCATAAAATCTGCCCGCTTGGGCGCGGTACTTTTTCTTGATCCGGTTTCCCCTTAGCTGTCCGAAGAAATCCCGTTTGAAACCGTACTCCGAAATTTCAATACACGTTATTTCCTGCGGAAGTCCAAACAGCGCGTTCATAGGCGCCCCCAGCACCGTTTCTTCCTTCCAGATCACAACCGGTTCTCTGTTTAATTGTTTTGCCGCATGATAGGCGCTCGCCAGTGCGATAAACCGGTTCCCCAATCCTGCGCAGGGTTCAATTATTATCATCTATAATCCTTTCAGCCTATGGACCGCTTTAATAACCTTCTCTTCACCCGTCCCAGTTTTCCGCGCGTTATCCAGTACCAACGCACCAGAACCGCCCGAAAAGCGGGTCTTTGGTTCCGATACATGCCTTCCATATAAATCTTGTCTCCGCCGATAAAGTGCAGGCTGTAGGTTGGAAGAAGGCTTTTATCCGCCTTTCTGACATAATGCGGAAATCCGTTTTTAAATACGATCTTTTTGATGGTGGTCAACCTGCTTACCACACATTCGCCGCGCAAATAATTCTCCTCCCCGCTGATCGGACCGCTGAATACAAAACCGTCCTTATCGGGAACCAGCAGGTTTAAAACGCTTCCTTCCGGTTTCGTCTTCTGCCAGAGATAAAACAGCGTCATCTCGCATATCCCTCCCGGAATATGGTACTTCTGGTGCGCGTCCCACTTTGGCAGGAGTACATCTTCCATATGGTTTTCAAAAATATCCGTACAGTAATCAAGAAAATCCGTAAGCGCCTGTAATTTAAAATAGGATAACCCCACGTTGGCGGCCCAGCGCAGTTCGTTTGGGATTTTAAGCGCTTCCATGTCCTGCGCTTTCGGGATTTCCATCGCCGCGTCGCAGGTTAAAAACGGTTCATACTTGGAAAAATCCAGATATACCAGAATATCGCTGTCCAAAACCACACATTCCTCATAACCGTTTCTTTTTAAATATTCCTCAAACAAAAAAAATCTTTTATAGATACTCAGCGACCAGGAATAAGGATAGTAAGACCAGTTCTTAAAGACCTTACAGAACTTTTCCAGCCTCTCGTTCTTAAATTCATCGACATGGTGCCACTCGCGGCACCACTCCCGATTTGCCTCATCGCCGATCAGAACGACCTTCTCGTTATATTTGCACGCCTGATCAATGCAGAAGCGCAGATACGCCTGATTTTTTTTACCGCCCGTCTGCGGTTTCGCGTTTGATTCATGGTGAATCAGAACCGGAAGAACTCTCGCTGCCCCTGCCATATGATTTCTGCTCCTTAACTCGTCTTATTTCCAATAGGTACCGCCTTCCACGGCATTATGGTTTTTCGGCGTCTCGCAATCCAGCGGATAATTCCAATACTCATTATACATCGCCCGGATCTTCGGTTCCATCTCGTCCCAGCGTTTTCCCTTGATCCCGAAAAACAACTGCAAAGCGCCGCCGACGTGTACCGCCTGTTTCCCTGTCTTCTTGCAATGCGCCGCCAGCGGAAACCCATACGCTCCGCAGCCGATCAGCGCAATATCATAATCGATCTTGTCAATCTCGCCGCACATATACCGTAATGCTTCAAACCAGTCACAAAAACGGTCGTCTTTTTGTCCTCCCGAGGTCTGGACGGCTTTCAGCGTCTTAAAATCGCACTCCGGAAGCATATCGGGATCGTCAAACAGCTTGTCCCTGTTTTTTAACTGACTCTTAATGGATTCCTCAAACGGGTGGACGATCAGCACTTTCTTACCTTTAAGCGCCCTCGTCCATGGCTTTTTCGCGTACCACGGTTCCAGACAGGCAAGCCAGCAGGTTCCCGCGATATTTTTGGCATATTTTTTGATAAAATATTCCTCCGCGCACTGATACCAGACGCCCAGCATATCAAGCTGCCCGCAGCCGTCTTTCATCACCTCGTTGAACGCCCCAAGCTTCGTCTTATCCTCGGGGAAAAAACCGGCACAGGTGCAAAGCTGCTCCGTTACTTTGTCTTCTTTGCCCCTCCAGCAAAACTCCGCCGTCCTCATGGCAAAGAGTTCCACGCTTCCAAACCTCGCCGCCATAAACGGTCCGCCGTCCGCGATCCGCTGCGCCATAAATTCCGACGCCGCCTCTATATCATAGTATTTTTTACCCGCATAGTCCTTTTTATCAAAATTATTACTGATATCTTTCGGAAAGAAGCGATCCCGGTAGCGGAATCTTAAATTATAATACAATCCCTGAAGCTCTTTAATCATCATACCTCCGAATATCCGCTTACTGTCCCCCTGAAATACAAATATTCTGCCCCGTCATGGACGCTCCGAGGTCGGACAGCATATACCGCATGACCGGAACGATCTCCTTAACCTCGACATTTCTTCCCAGCGGGCTGTTAAGCCGGTTCTGTTCCACGATCAGTTCCGGAAGTTCCGAAAGAAACTTTGTTTCCATCATTCCGGGAGAAACGCCGTTTACCGTGATCCCCTTATCGGCATAATCAACGGAAAGGGATTTCATAAGACCCAGCAGCGCGTATTTTACGGCAACATACGCCGATTGAAACTTCGGCGGTTCATTGTTCGTGCAGCTTGTCAGCATAAACAGGATCCTTCCGTATTTCTCTTTTATCATTGACGGAAGAAACGCCTGCAGGATCGTTATGATCGAATGGACGCAGATTTCCCAGCCGCTTTCATAACTATCCCATTTTTCTTTGTGAAATTGTTTATGCCTGATCTTCGGCGCCGCCAGATGGACAATGCTGTTCGGCAATATTCCCGTGTCCATTATCCGGTCGATCATCGCGCGGACGCTTTCTTCCTCAAGCAGATCCGCCTGTACCGGGACAATATCGGCTTTCGCGGACAAGTCCCCGATCACGCTTTCCAAATCCTTATTTAACGCGCGGTACTGTATATAGATCCGTTCATATTCCGTATAAACGCTCTGAAGCAGCGCCATTCCCACTTCCGACGACCCGCCCGTGATCAATAAAACCTTACTCATAATAATTCACTCCAGAAATCCGACTTTTAGTATCGCTTTCACTACCTTTTTTGACTCCTGATTTCGGATACTGACCTGTATAACGGCCTGTCTCACCGAGTCGTTTAATTCCTTTACCGTTCCCGTCACCGTTAATATATCCCCTATATATACCGGAGACAAAAACTTGCACCCTTCAATCTGTTGTATCAGACAATATCTTCCCGGAAGGTATACCCCCCCTAACGTGGAAATTAGCGACGCCGAGAGCATGCCATATACCACCCTGCCGCCAAACCCATAATTGGCGGCAAAGTCTTCATTGACATGGAGCGGATTGATATCGCCCGTCAATTCCCTGAACTTCTCGATTTTCTCCATGGTAACCTCATACCGGAAACTTTCCTCAAGACCGACCCTTAAATCTTCATATTTATACTCGTTTATTATTATTCCTCCTTTACCCCGTATACACCCTAAAATATTCCAATTATATTATAAAGGAATATTTTGCAAATGTCACTAAAAAATCGTTTACTCTTTTGTTTACACGGTAAAAATATCATTATATAATAATCCTATACCAATTTAGGAGACAACAATGAACATTTTACTGATAAATACGACCTATCAGGGCGGCGGCGCGGAAAAAGTGACGCGCCAGCTTTTCCACGGTTTTGACAATACGGACATACAAATGCGTCTGTTGGTTGGCAGAGGCGATCCTTCTGACTCTTCCTATGAAATCATATACGACAGGAAAATTCCTTACTTTTTCTCCCGGGCATACGGAAAGCTCGCTCCATACCGCAGATACGACCGGTATGCCGCCGGACGTATCCTTGACGCGGTCAAAAAATATCACATTGATATTGTACATTTTCAAAACATTCACGGGAATTACATGGGAATACGCGATGTGGCGGAAATCGGCAGGCATTGCCGCGTCGTCTGGACGCTCCACGATATGTGGGCGCTTACGGGTCACTGCGCCCATGCTTTTGACTGTGAAAAATGGCGTAACGGGGATCGCTGCGCGCATTGTCCGAGGCCGGAGACTTATCCTTCCATACGGGCAGACGTTGCCCGCCAAATGCTGACCGCCAAAAAGAATAGTTTCACCGGACGAAATATCGTATTTGTTTCTCCGTCCCAATGGCTTGCCGACCGCTTCAAACATTCGATTTTAAAAGACGAGCCGATCAAAGTCATCAACAACGG
>JAMPBI010000053.1 GCA_023666775.1 Alistipes sp.
ATATCAGTGCCTCCGGAATTATGGTGCTGTGTAAGGCGTGCGATAAGTATTTGGAATTACTTTCTGGCGAAGAAAATAATTCGCTCATTTCAGATGAGCGAATTATGAGCGGATTAATGAGTGGAAAAATGAAGAAACCTGTGCAACAGTTGCTTGAGTATTTGAAAAATTATGATACAATTACTACAACGATAGGAAAGGAAATTACAGGAAAATCAGAAGCTCAGGTTCGCAGATATTTAAAAGCACTGACTGATTGTGGAGTTATCAAAAGTAAAAAAACAACAAAAGGAAATATATATACGAGGGTTAAAAAATAATTCGCTCATTTCAGATGAGCGGATTATGAGCGAAAATCAGTATCAGCAGCTTTCTTTTGCCGAATGTTGTGTGGTATTAGGTAGACATATGCGAATGTAAATTGGCTACACGATGTGTAGCTAATTATGGCATAGAGAAGCGATCATTAAAAAGTTATTGAAATTATATTTTTAGGTGGAGGTATTATTATGCAGGAGATAAAGTGCCCTAAATGTGGAGAAGTTTTTGTAGTTGACGAATCAGGTTATGCACAAATTGCCCAGCAAATTAGGGACAAAGAATTTGAAAAGGAACTTAAACGTCGGGAGAAGGACATTGAAGAGAAGAAAAATAGCGATTTAGAGCTTATTCGTTTTCAACAAAAAGAAGAATTGAACAAGACGCTTTCAGATAAACAGTTGGAGTTATCTGAAAAGGATAAAATTATTGAACAGTTAAAAGAACAAATTAATGGAAAAGAAACAGAGAAAAAACTTGCTTTAAGTGAAGTAATGAATGAAAAGGATAAAGAAATTGAGGAACTAAAAGGTAAACTTAAAAATAGTGAAACAGAGAAGGAACTAGCAGTTTCAAGTGCGGTTCAGAAAAAAGAACAGGAAATTTCTGAAAAAGTAAATAAGATTACAGAATTAGAGGGACAATTATTAAATAAAGAAAATGAAAGAAAGTTAAAAGAGGAAACTTTACAAAAACAATATGAGGATAAATTGAAAGCGAAAGAAGAACAGATTGAGTATTATAGAGATTTTAAAGCACGTCAGTCAACAAAAATGGTTGGGGAAAGTCTTGAACAGCATTGTCTGAATCAATTTAATTCGTTGAGAATGACAGCGTTTCAAACAGCCTATTTTGAAAAGGATAATGATATACGAACGGGAAGTAAAGGGGATTTTATTTTTAGAGATTTTGTAGATGATGTGGAATTTATTTCTATAATGTTTGAAATGAAAAATGAAATGGATGAGACAGCTACTAAGCATAAGAACGAGGATTTTCTCAAGGAACTTGATAAAGATAGGCGTGAAAAGAAATGTGAATTTGCAGTATTGGTTTCTTTGCTCGAAATAGATAATGAATTGTATAATAATGGTATTGTAGATGTTTCTTATAAATATGATAAAATGTATGTAGTTCGTCCTCAATTTTTTATTCCGATCATCACTCTTTTGCGAAATGCGGCATTAAATTCCTTGAAATATAGGCAGGAATTGGAAGTGGTAAAAAATCAACAAGTTGATATTCGGCAGTTTGAACAGAATATGAATACATTTAAGGAAGGATTTGCAAGAAACTATAGGCTTGCAAGCGATAAATTTAAGAAAGCCATTGATGAGATTGATAAGACGATTTCACATCTTCAAAAAACGAAAGAGGAGCTTCTTTCGTCGGAAAATAATTTACGTTTGGCAAATAATAAGGCAGAAGAGCTAAGTATAAAAAAATTAACAAACAATGCCCCGGCAGTAAAAGAAATGTTTGAAAGTTTGAAAGATAAAGATATTTAAGTCTAGGTAATGTGACGGTGAAGTGATTTTTAATATTTTCATTTTCATACAGAAAACTGTTTGTTCACCCTCTGGCATTATGATATAATATCTACAAATACATACACAAACAGGAGTGATACGCTTGGAGAAACGTGTTACGGGAATTTATTTTGCAGTATTGATGGTGGGGATCATATTTGCTGTTTATGCTGCATTTTCCTTTCACATTAGTATAGATACCAGATCAGAGGATAAAGAGGTTGTCGTTTGGGACGACCAGATGGAAATGACGCAGGAGGGCGATGTATATTATTACAGACGGGTTCTGCCGCAGGAAAATATTAATGAGAAAGTAATTATTTATTATACCGTGCATATGTATCTTGAGGTATTTATTGACGGGAATAAAGTTTATGAGCTGAAGGCGGAGAAAGACAAGAATATCAAGACGACAGGTTTCAGTTGGAATACGGTCACTTTGACGGAGGCGGACGCAGGTAAGGAAATCGTGTTCCGGGTAACCCCAATCTATAGCGACAGCAAACCGAAAGGTAACTTTTTTTATGGTACATACCGGGAGATTGAGCATAAGATTTTGGCAGAGCGGATTTTGCGGCTCGTTCTATCTGTGATCATTGCGCTGGCAGGCATTGTCATGCTGTTTTACGGAATATTTGTGGTCAAGAAAGGGCAGGACGCCAAAATTATCATACAGTTCGCCATATTTGCCACAATGCTGGGGGGCTGGTCGATCGGTGAGACGCAGCTGCTGGATTGGATTTTCCCATGCAGCGTGGTGCTGGTATGTATGTCGCATTTAATGCTGATGACGCTGCCAATTCCGTTTGTACTGTTTCTGCGCCATATGTATCACAACGAAGAGAGCAGACTTTGGAGTTTCTGCTGTTATGTGAATTGCGCGGTGATTGCCGTGCGGGTTTTCCTGCAAGTGACCGGGCTGTACGATCTGCGGGAAACATTGCTACTGACGCATATCTGTCTTCTGCTGTTTGTGGTGGTCGTTGTGATCATGACTATCCGTGAAATTAAGGTGGCGACGCTTACAAGGCAGGTAAAGATTAACAGCATTTGCGTTATGGTTATTCTGATAAGTACCGTGTTGGAACTGGCGCTTTATCGTATCAGCAATATGAACACGCCTTTAGGCAGCATGGGATTTTTGTTCTACATAATTGTGATGGGAATTGTAAATGTACAAAGATCACGCAAGCTGATGGAGCAGGCACGGGAAAGCGAGATTTACCGGAAACTTGCCTTTACGGACGAACTGACGGGGCTTTCAAACCGTACCGCGTTCCGGGAAGATTTGGAAAAGCGTATGGAGCCGGATAAGACAAGCGGAAAAATACGTCCGACGGTCGTTTATATGTTTGATCTGAATGATTTGAAAAAATGCAACGATACTTATGGACATGATTTCGGCGACCGGTATATCCGCATGGCGGCGGATACGCTGAAGAAGATTTTTGCGGAGGAAGGTAAATGTTACCGTATCGGTGGAGACGAATTTTGCGCATGGGCGCCTTATACTTCCGTGGACGAGATCAAAGAGAAATTGGGACTGCTGGAGCAGGAGGTTCAGGAATTGAACAAAAAAGGATTTGTTGTGACGGTCAGTATTGCTGTTGGCTATGCGGTCTATGAGGAGGGCGAGGACGGCGGCGGTCTGTACAGCACGATGAAGCGGGCGGACGCGATGATGTATGAGAAAAAACAGGAATATAAGAAACGGAGAATTGCCGGGGCTTAAATAGATAAGGCTAAGCTGCAAACCTGAGAAGATGGGGAGCGCTTAGCTTTTTTGTTGTTTGGCGGGAAAACGGTGATCATTTTTCGAGGCGGAGCGTGGAATTGATTGTATGGAAAGAATATAGAAAATTTAAGAAAGGTTTAGTATATGGAAAATATTCACGAGTTACATAACAAAATTGAAGTTCTGGAAAAGGAAAATCAGTATCTTAGGTCTTTGCTGGATAACGCGGGGATCGTTTATAAAACATTTGTGGACAAAGAGAAGCAGGAGGCATACGACCCGGATCAAGGCGCAAGAATTATTCCTAAGGACATAACGGCGGACGACGCGAATAAATTTTTCAGTATGTTCTGGGGGAGAACGGATGTGTATGCGAAACGTGCTATCAAGAAGTCAACCGGAGAAACCGGTTATTACACCCAGTGTTATAATTATTGGAAAACCGGTTGCCCGAGAGTGAACGGCAGTAAAATAAAATGTCAGGATTGCGGGAAAAGGGCATATAAACGGCTTGAAAAACAGCAGATAACAGCACATTTAAAAGGCGCTTCGGAGAATGCGGAAGATGTGATCGGAATATATCCGCTTTTGGAGGACGATACTTGCAGATTTCTTGTTTTTGATTTTGACGATCATGGGAAAGGCGCGGAAAAACATGATTTTGCTAATAAAGATGAGGTTTGGAAGGACGAAGTTGACACTTTGAGGGAAATTTGCGTGGTCAACGGGATCAATCCGCTGGTTGAACGGTCAAGATCCGGGCGAGGCGCGCATTTGTGGATATTTTTTCAAAAGCCGATTGAAGCTTCGCTGGCAAGAAAATTTGGAAACGCGTTGTTGAGAAAGGGAGCGGAAACGGTAAACTTAAAATCATTTCGTTATTATGACAGAATGCTGCCGATGCAGGAACATCTCCCTTCGGGCGGTCTTGGTAATCTGATCGCGCTTCCGTTGCAGGGACAGGCGTTAAAGGAAGGAAACAGCGCATTTGTTGATGAAAACTGGAACGCATATCCGGATCAGTGGAAAGTGCTATTCAGTAAACCGAAACTTTCAAAAGAATTTATAGAAGATAAGATAAAGGAATGGAAGTTGTCCGATAGTTATGAAAAGGCGGATATAAGTGAAGTTATGGGAAATGACGGTGAATTGCCGTGGAATAAAACAAATCACTTTGTGAAAGATGATGTGGAGGGAAAACTCAGGATCACATTAGCGAACGGTGTTTATGTGAATGCCTCGAATCTTAAGCCGAGAATACAAAACAGAATAAGAGAATTGGCGGCGTTTCATAATCCGGCATTTTATAAAAATCAGGCGATGGGACTGTCAAATTTTGCAAACGCCAGATTTATTTATCTTGGCAGTGACGAAAAAGGATTTATAAGGATTCCGAGAGGATTATTGGAAAATGTTATTGATGAGTGTGAAAAAGCGGAAATGGATTATGAAATTTGTGATGAACGGTGTCCGGGAATGGAAATCCGGGTTGAATTTGACGGACAGTTAAAAGAAACGCAGATTACGGCAGTAGAGGCATTACTGAGAAACGAGACGGGAATACTGCATGCGGCGACTGCGTTTGGAAAAACGGTTGTCTGCTGTAATATGATTGCAAGGAAAAAGGTGAATACGCTGATCTTATTACAATCCACGGCATTGTTGGAACAGTGGGAAAATGCGTTAGGGAAATTTTTGAAGATCCATGAGGAACCGCCGGAGTATGAAACGCCGACGGGGAGGAAGAAAAGAAGAAAGAGTGTAATAGGCAGGCTTCAGGGGGCGCATGATTCGACGACCGGAATTATTGATATTGCTATGGCAGGTTCTGTCTGTAAAAAGGGTGAATTTCATGAACGATTAAAAGAGTACGGTATGGTGATCGTGGACGAGTGCCATCATGCCGCGTCCGATACGATTGTTGACGTTTTGCAGGAAGTAAACGTGAAATATGTATATGGTGTAACGGCGACTCCGTCTCGCAGCGACGGTCTGGAAAAGATTAATTATATGCTTCTCGGTCCCATACGGTATCGGTATACGTCAAAGGAAAGAGCAAAAGAGCAGGGAATTGAACATTTGGTTTATCCGAGATTTACGAGAGCGGTGGCACCGAGATTTTTTCAGAGTAAAATGCATCCCAATGAAGCATACGCATTTATTCGGGAAAATGATGATAGGGATAATATGATAATAAATGATGTGATAAGCTGTGTTGCAGACGGAAGAACGCCGGTTATTCTCTCAAGATATGTGGATCATTCACGGAAGCTGTATGAGCGTCTGCACGGTTATGCGGATAAGATATTTTTGCTTTCGGGTGAAAATTCCAAGAAGGAGCATAAGGACATTTTACGGCAGATGTATCAGGTAAGAACGGACGAGAGCATGATTTTGGTGGCGACCGGAAAACTGATCGGCGAGGGATTTGATTTTCCAAGACTGGATACGTTAATCATGGCGACACCCGTTTCTTGGAAAAGTGTGGTGGAGCAGTATGCCGGACGTCTGAACCGTGATTATGAGGGTAAGAAAAACGTAATTGTTTATGATTATGTGGACGGTCATATTCCGATGTTTGAGAAAATGTATTATAAGCGTCTTAAAGCGTATAAGCAGATCGGATATGATGTATTTGCCGGAGAAACGGTTGAGAAGCAGACAGCAAATTCTATATTTGACATCGACAATTACGCGGAAATATATGAAAGGGATCTGTTGGAAGCAAATCGTGAAATTATTATATCCAGTCCGTCTATCAGCGCTAAAAAGGTTGATGAACTGTTGGAACTTCTGAAAGAAAAACAGGCTTCCGGTATTCCTGTCCGGATCGTCACATGGAAACCGGATATGTATGGTTATGGCGACAGCGGATATTGGATGGAACTTCAGGAACGAATGCGAAGAGGCGGATTTGAAATGAATCTTGCGGAGGAGTATTGTCAGCATTATTGCATAATCGACCGTGAAGTGGTGTGGTATGGCAGTTTGAATTTTCTTGGGAAAGAGGACAGCGAGGATAATTTAATGCGGGTATGCAGTAAGGAAATCGCGACGGAATTGTTGGAGATGACGTTTGGGAAAAGCGGGGGTGATACGCTTATTAAGGGCAATAAAGAGGTGAATAAGCTATAGTGGGATTCATGACCATTCCTTTTTGCATAAAGGTTTTATATAATTTTTCTTTAAATCGCGAGTATTTCCAAAGAAAGTTTTTTCAGATTTGGAGAACATATTATTTTCCAGTTTAAGTCTGACCAGTTCCAGCGTGCATAGCAGGTCAGCGACTTGGAAAAGTTTGTATTTTGAGGGCATGACCTTACGAAAAATGGGATTCGGAAGTAAAGCGTTAAAAACGGAGGAAAGTATTTTACTAACTTCCACTTGACCGTTGTCATAGTAGATTTTTACATCATCAAAGGCGAGGAAGTATTCATAATGTTCGCGGATAAACTGAGAAATTTGTTTGGATAGTCTTCCGGTAGCTTCAACAACATCCGAAATATGTTTCTTTTCGATGTAAAAACATTTATAACGGATATTAATCTGACGGATGAAAGCAACCATTTTGTTAAAGATTTGGCGTCGTTCATCAATTGACATATGTTCATAAATTTCTTCCTTACGGATAATAGGACCTGTATGTATGCATAGATTATTAAGATTTAGGTATGAAAGTTCTTGGTTTAGTTTTGAAACAGCAGGTTGGATATCTTCCTGCTGGTTATGGAAAACCATTGTAATAATATAGTAAGGCGAATGACGGTCATATTCGCCGAAATCACCAGATTCATCTATGAAAATACTGAGTTCTCTCAATAGCTTGTCACCTCTTGCAGTGTTTGAAAAAATGGCGGGGAACTTCCCCGCCAGCGATGGACCTGGGTCTTACGACCAGCCCAAATGAAATCATTGATTTCGTCACATTTAGTATATGACAGAATTACTGAAAATGCAATAGAAATTCGAGGAAATTAGGAAATTGAAAAATACTGCCAGCATTACTGCATATTAATTGTAAGGTGGTGCGGTATGTGTGTTATTTGCAAACCACCTTCCTCATTCCACTACCACATGCTTCATGAGGGATCCTTTTAAATCCTAAGGCTTCATAAAAGGCTTCTTTTCCTTTTTCTGCAATTAACTGAATGCTTGAACGTCCTCCAGCGGGAGTGTGATCGTCTACATATTTTAACAATTTGTTGAGAATAGTTGTGCCGATTTTTTGCTTTTGGAAATTCGGCTGAACAATGACATCGACAATCATATAATACTGTCCGTCACCAATCAATCTGCCCATGCCGATCGTTTCGTTATTTTCAACTGCGGTGATGGTGTATAGACTATTGTTTAACGCGGTTTCTGCCTGTTCTTTTGAAAAGTTTGTCCATTTTACACTTTCCCGTAATCTGTAATAATCTTCGTAAGATAAAATGTTTTCTATATATTCCATGTGATGTTCTCCTATGAGATTAATTTTATATCGGTTTGTGTACTTTGAAAAGGTATATTTTGAAAAATAGCCTGCAAATTCATATGAAATGTTGTTGAAAAATATACTTTTATGGAAAAATATGTATTTGTGTGGTAAAATATAGAGGCAGAGATAAAAACGCAAACGCAGGATAATCCTTGCAGAACCGGTAGGTAGCCCGGTCGCACCGCCTTGGTGTAAGTAACCCTCCCTCCTTAGGGTCGTCCATTCTTTGTTTAATAGCAGTTATTTTAAGGTTTGGAATACCAGAATAGGTACGAAATCACAACAGGCGTTGAAGTTATTGCAGGAACAGAAAAAACTGGAACGGAAAACCGCAGGTAGAGAACGGCGTGAGGCGGAAATGGAGAGAAGGTTTGAGTTGAGGCAGAAGAAGATGAGGGAGAAACGGAGAGGAAGGTAATATTTTTAATTATCTTGTTATACTGAATAATCTATGTAGCAACGAAGAAAAATGTACTTATGTTAGTATAAATGTAATAGGAATGGTATACAATTTTAATAGAAAGGTCTATTGACTTTTCTCTTTATGCTTGCTAGAATATAGGCATAAAGAAAGTTTACCACTGACCGATAGGTGGTATATAAATGGTCGGGTTGAAAGTTTACCGCTGACCAATATGCGGTATATAAATGGTTGGGTTGAAAGTTTAGTCCTTCGCCGTAAGGCGGAGGACTTTTTACATAGTAAGGATGGAGTGAATGAAGAAAAGAGGATTTTATATTATTAAAGATAAGTTCTTTGAGGATATGTCTGATCCGTATCTCAAGGGTAACAAAGCAGGAAATAGACCACATTATTACTGCTTTGAAGATACTTGCACGGGGATTTATTGGATGATACCGCTTTCCAGTCAAGTAGATAAGTATAAACGGATTATGGAGGCAAAAGAAAAAGCAGGAAAGCCTTGTGATATTATCCATATTGTGAAATTGGATGATAGTCGGGAGAGTGCATTTTTAATACAAGATATGTTTCCAATAACAATGAAGTACATAGAGAGGGAATATACAATAGCAGGAAATCATTTGATATTGACAAGTGAACATACTGCCAAAGAGATTGAGCAGAAGGCAAAGAAGGTTATGGGAATGTTGAAACGTGGGGTGAAGTTTACTCCGACGCAGCCGAATGTAATGGCGATATTGGAGAGGTTACAAAGAGAAAATAATTGGTGATTTATGAAAAGAAAAATGAAAAATATAAAGAAAAAACTTATTAATAATATTTTTAAATTTATGGAAATTGAAGAGGTGCAATAGGGAAGTAGGGACATTACTTTTGAAGATATAATAAAAGAAAATATGATTGTACACAACCACAGAATAGAAATGAATTATACATATAAAAAATACAACAACAAACCCCACAGAAAGGACCCCGCCCAATGCCAAATAACACATTAAAAGAAGAAATCCTAAATGAAATACACAACGGTTTTGAAACTGCATTTATTAATGGTAATGTTGCGTCAAATGTGGCTTATAGACCTCAGTTTGTTTCCAATAATCACAAAGAAGGAAAACGGGTTTTGGCTTATGTTGAAGAGGAATTAATGAGGTGTGACAGCTTTGTGATTAGCGTGGCGTTTGTTACTATGGGTGGAATTACGCCGCTGTTATTGACATTAAAGGAATTAGAGAAAAAGGGAATTTCGGGGAAGATACTCACAACGAATTATCTGAATTTCAGTGAGCCTGCGGCATTACAAAAGCTACATGAATTGAAGAATATAACGTTAAAGATGTATGATGTGGAGGCGGCAGACGAGGGTTTTCATACAAAAGGTTATATTTTTAAGAAGGAAGAAGTTTA
>JAMPBI010000054.1 GCA_023666775.1 Alistipes sp.
GATCCGGAGCGCCAACAATCATGGAGGAAGGGATAATGTAGGGGTTATTCTGATTGAGGTATAAGAAAGAACCTATCGGAAGGAAGAAGAAATTATGTTAGAGAACGGTACAATCTTAGGAAATCGTTATGAGATCATAGGTAAAATCGGAAGCGGAGGTACGGCGGACGTCTATAAGGCAAAATGCCACAAACTGAACCGCTTTGTCGCGATCAAGGTTTTAAAGCCGGAATTTCGCGAAGACCGGATTTATATTTCCAAGTTCCGAAGCGAAGCGCAGTCCGCGGCGGGCATGGCACACGCGAATATCGTAAATGTTTATGACGTCGGCGACGAAGACGGGATTTACTATATTGTCATGGAGCTTGTGGAAGGTATTACGTTAAAACAGTATATTGATAAAAAGGGCGCGCTGGAATACAAGGAAGCGGTGAGTATCGCCATTCAGATCGCGCAGGGTATCGAGGCTGCCCATAAACATAACATTATCCACAGGGATATCAAACCGCAGAACATCATTATTTCCCGCGAGGGGAAGGTGAAGGTTACGGATTTCGGTATCGCGAAAGTAACCAATGCGGATACGGTCAACTCCATGGCGATGGGGTCGGTACATTACATTTCGCCGGAACAGGCAAGAGGCGGCTTTTCCGACATTACCAGCGACATTTATTCTTTCGGTATCACGCTTTATGAAATGTGTGCGGGAAGAGTGCCTTTTGACGGAGAAACGACGGTTTCCGTCGCGCTGATGCACATACAGAACGAACTGGTACCGCCGTCGATCTATAATCCGTCCATACCGGTGAGCGTGGAGAACATTATTTTAAAATGCGCGCAGAAGCGCATGGATAAGCGGTATCAGTCCGCGACGGACCTGATCGCGGATCTGAAGCGTTCGCTTGTCACGCCGTATGAAAATTTTGTCGTTATGCCGGAGGATATTGACGCGTCGCCGACGGTGATGTTTACGCCGGACGATATCAGTCAGATACAGACGAAATCCCAGATCTCAAGACCGGCGCCGCAGGTTATGCCGGTATTTGTGGAAGACGGGGACGATATGGGAAACAGTATCGACCTGACCCATATCTATGACGACGATACGGAATATGAGGAACACCATTATGTAGGCGGCGGGGAAGAAGAGGAAGACGAAGACGATGAGGACGACGCGGTAGCCGTCCGTGACGACAATAAGATCGATAAACTGATGGTATGGCTGGGCGTAGGCGTTGCCGTTATCATCGTGATCATTACATTTGCCGTATTATTCCGTGTATTTATCACATTTAACGGGATCGGAAATAATGATAAGCAACAGAACGAAACAACGTCGCCGACGCCGACCGTCGCGGTCAACGAGGGCGTCGAGGTTCCGGCGCTCATCGGGCTGACGGAAGACGCGGCGAAGGATCTGTTAAATGAGAGGAATCTCGGTTTCCGCAGGGTCGCGGATACTTCCGACGTTATCGCGGAGGGGCTGGTCATGGCGCAGAGCGTGGACGAGGGCGTTCATGTGGCGGAGCATACGACCATTGTGGTCACGATCAGCGCGGGCTCGAAAGCGTTTGAACTGACGGACGTAAAGACGATGACGGAGGAAAAGGCGATTGAAACCCTGGAGGCAATGAACCTCAAGGTAACCACGGAATATGACTATGATAAAGAAGTGGAGCAGGGCGTTGTCATAAAGATGATGCCGGTGGCGGGTTCCCAGGTCAAAGTGGGAGAAACCGTTGTCATTACCGTAAGCCGCGGTAAGGAAGCGAAGGAAGGCGAAGTTCCGAATCTTCTGAACATGGACGAGAGCGCGGCGAGGGAAGCCCTTGACAAAGTGGGACTGGTGCCGCAACTTGGCGGAAGCGTGGGAAGTTCCACGGTAGAAGCAGGTAAAGTTGTGGCGCAGAATTATCCGGCGGGAACGAAACTGGCGTCCGGTTCCATCGTGGAATATGTACTGAGCAGCGGTATCACGAATAAGCTCTATAAAGGCAGCATTACGATCTTTAAGGCGTGGGCGGTAGCAGGACCGGCGGATTTTGTGTCGGAGAACGGGACCATTGAACTTCAGGTGGTATTCCGGCAGACAAAGGATAACGAAAATCTGACCAAGGAAGTCATGCCGTTTACCAATGTGAATACCCTTCCCGACGAGTATCCGTTTGAGTTTGACGGGATCGCGCCGGGAGTGGCGGACGGCAATGCCGAAATCTATGCGCGGTATAGCTGGACGGACGCTTCGGGACTGCCGAGAATGGAGACAAGAAGCGTGCAGACCATGTATGTGACGCTTACCGAGGTAACGGGCGAATGATCGGAAAAATCATCAAAGGAATTGCCGGTTTCTATTATGTGCAGTGCGAAAACGGCGGTCTGTATGAGTGCAAAGCCAGAGGAAATTTCCGCAGGAAGAATATTAAACCCCTTGTGGGAGATAATACAGAGATCGAGATACTCGATGAAGAAAAGTTTCTGGGCAACATCAGGACGGTGCTGCCCAGAAATAATTGTCTGTTAAGGCCGGAGGTGGCAAATGTGGATCAGGCGGTGATCATTTTTGCCGTAAAGGCTCCGGAACCGAATTTTAACCTGCTCACACGGTTTTTGATCCGTATGGAGAAAGAGGAGGTTCCCTGCGTCATCTGCTTTAACAAGGAAGACCTCGCTGCGGAGGCGGAACAGGAAGAATTAGCCGGGATTTTCGCGCAAAGCGGCTGTAAAGTCCTGTTCACCAGTACCTATGAGGACAGGGGGCTTTTGGAACTTTCCAGCCTGCTGAACGGAAAGACGACGGTGGTTGCCGGTCCGTCGGGCGTGGGCAAATCCTCGATCATCAATTATCTCTGCAAAGAGAAACGAATGGAGACCGGAGAGATCAGCGGTAAAATACAGAGGGGAAAACATACCACCAGACATTCCGAACTTTTTTTGATGGACAAGGATACCTATATCATGGATACGCCGGGATTTACCTCCCTGTATCTTGCGGAATTTGACCATGAAAATCTGCGTTTTTATTTTAACGAGTTCGCGAAGTATGAAGGAAAATGCAGATTTAACGGCTGCGTACATGTCAACGAGCCGGACTGCGCCGTAAAAAACGCGGTGGAGGCGGGTGAGATCAGTCCGGTGCGGTATGAAAATTATACGGAAATATATAACGAGCTTAAAAACGTAAGGAGATATTCAAAATGAACATTTTATCACCGTCAATACTTTCGGCGGATTTTTCCAGAATGGGTGAACAGATAAAGGCAGTGGAAGCGGCAGGAGCGCAGTATATTCACATCGACGTGATGGACGGAATGTTCGTTCCGAATATTTCTTACGGTATGCCGGTGATAAAATCACTTCGTAAAATCTCGGATAAAGTTTTTGACGTACATCTGATGGTACACGAGCCGATCCGCTTTATCGGGGCGTTCGTGGAGTCGGGCGCGGATCTGATCTCCGTTCATGTGGAGGCTTGTAAGGACGTGGCGCAGACTTTAAAAGAAATCAAGAAATACGGCAAAAAGTGCGCCGTTGCCATAAATCCCCGCACGCCTGTGGAGGCGGTTATGCCGTACCTGTCTCTGGTGGACATGATCCTTGTGATGTCCGTGGAGCCGGGAAAGGGCGGTCAGAAGTTCATAGAAGGTTCCCTTGAGAAAGTCCGCGGCGTGAGAAAGATCCTTGACGAGGCGGGCGTTACGGCGGACGTGGAGATTGACGGCGGGATCAGCGGGGAGAATATCCGGGACGCCGTTCTGGCGGGAGCGAATATCATTGTCGCGGGTTCGACGATTTTTTGCGGCGACGCGACGGAAAGAGCCCGGAAATTTATAACTCTGATGGGGGAATCCTGATCTGTTTAACGATAATCCGTAGTTATATAATAGGAGATTGCGTTATCTTAATCATCACTGTGTTCGCAGTATTCCCGGAAAGTATGAAAGAAATTTTCAAATGAAACGAATGTTTGCGGAATGGCTTGAGTTTCTAATTAAACCGTGATATAATGTAGATTACTATAGAGATTTCTGCCTGTAAATGTGGAAAACAGGACAATCGAATATTGACAGGAGGGTTTTATGAAGGTATCGAAGGGTTTTTATGGGAATTTGTCCGATAATACGCCGGTGCATGCCTATACGCTGGATAACGGCATGGGAATGACCGTGAAAGTGATGGATTTCGGGGCCGCGCTTTTAGAGATCAACGTGCCGGCAGGCGCTGGGACGATCGACGTGCTTTTGGGACATGAAAGTCTGAAAGGTTATGAAAATAACGGTTCGGCGCACGGCGCGACGGTAGGCAGGAACGCGAACCGTATCGGAAGCGCGTGCTTTCAATTGAACGGGACAACCTATGAGCTGGATAAAAATGACGGAAAGAACAATCTCCACGGCGGTTTTAAACGGTGGTACGAGAGAATGTGGGAAGTAACGCAGGGGGACGAGAACGAAGACGCGTCCGTAACCTTTTCTTTGTTCAGCGAAGATATGGATCAGGGATTTCCGGGTTCCGTCCATGTGAGCGTGACCTATACGCTGACGGCGGACAATTCGCTGGTGATCCACTATAACGGCGTGCCGGATCAGGACACCGTTATGAATATGACAAACCACAGCTACTTTAATCTGGAAGGTCACGGAGCGGGAAGCGTAAGGGACCATATCGTTACGATCCATTCCGATTATTTCACGGAGACGGACAGCGAACTGATACCGACGGGAAGGCTGATACCGGTTGCGGGCACGCCTCTTGATTTTAGAAAACCGAAGACGATCGGACAGGATATCGACGCGGATTACGAAGCGTTGAAGTTCGGAAGCGGCTATGACCAGAACTGGATGCTTGATAATAAAGGCGGCTTGGAGCTTGCGGCGGAACTTTACAGCCCGAAGAGCGGGATCAGGATGGAAGTTTATACGGATCTCCCGGGAATACAGATGTACACGGGCAATTTTTTGGACGACGCGGGAAAGAATGGGGCGAAATATACGAGAAACAGCGGCGTGGCGTTGGAAACCCAGTATGTTCCGGACGCGGTGAACCATGAAGAATTTGAGTCTCCGGTCGTGAAGGCGGGAGAGGAGTACGACACCACAACCGTTTATAAATTTGTGACAGACGAAGGCGTAAGATAGGAAATATATGAACAGCAATCATTTTTTTGCCATGCTCTCCCGAATGAAATATATCAACCGCTGGGGGCTTATGCGCAATACCATCAAGGAAAATATCAGCGAACATTCCCTGGAGGTGGGCTTTATCGCCCACGCGCTGGGGGTCATCAATAATGAGATCTATCATGGGAACCTGAACGCGGAGCGGCTTGCGCTTCTCGGTATTTTCCATGATGTGACGGAGATCATAACGGGAGACATGCCGACGCCCGTAAAGTATTACAGTCCGGTTATCCGCAACGCCTATAAGGAAGTGGAAACCGTGGCAAAAGACCAGATGTTGGAAGGGCTTCCGCCCGCAATGCAGCATGTTTACCGTCCTCTTTTACTGGAAACGCAGGAAGAGGAAGAACTTTGGAAATATGTGAAGGCGGCGGATAAATTGTCGGCGCTGGTCAAATGTATTGAAGAAACACAGATGGGCAATCAGGATTTTGCCCAGGCAAAAGAAGCAACAGAAAAGGCGGTACACAGTTTGATGCTGCCGGAAGCGGAATATTTCATGGAACATTTTCTTCCGGCATACAATCTCACTCTGGACGAGTCCAACCAGAATTTGGGAGAAGAATGGAAATGAACGAAGAAATAAGTCAGGAAGTTTTAAGAGGAATTATCGAAAATACACAGAACCCGATGGCGTGTGGGAAAATTACGGAAATCGACGGAGAACCGGCAATCCATTTCTGTCTGGTGAACGGCGCTTTTAACGAACTTTATGGCGACGCGTCCAAAGGCGTGACCGACAGGACGTTTAAGTTGTCGGAAGTGGCGCAGATGAATAAAAACGACGTGCTTTCAACGTCGATCTTATCGGTTTACGATACGGGGGAGCCGGTCCAGAGTCTCGTGAACGTTTCTTATCTCGGTAAGAGTTTCAAGATAAAGACATTTTCACCTTTTGACGATTACATCTGCGTGATCCTGGCGGACGTGACGGATTTTGAAAAGGCGAAGCGGGAGGCGGAGGCGGCGTATGCCCTGGCGAACGCTTCCAGCGAACAGCTCCGGTATCAGGTGGACCTTCTGACGGCAAGCCAGAAGCAGCTTGAGACGGCGCAGAGGATCCACGCTATGGTCGCGCAGGCTTCCAGCGACGGATTTTATTATAAGAATTACGGCGACGGGTATTTTTTTGCGTCGGACAGCTGGTATTCCCTGTTTACATACGACGGAGTAAAACCGTTTGACAACCGGAATCTGATCAATGCCATCAGCGACGACGACGTGTTTGATTTTTCAAGATGGAAGGAAAAGGCGGTCGCCCAGAAGGATCCCGGCGTTGTCTGCGAGTTCCGTCTGTGTGATAATGTGACGTGGATCGAGGCGTCTTTTCAGTTCTTTTATGACGAAAAAGGAAAAATATCCGAAGAAATCGGATTTTTTAAAGATATCACCACCGTAAAAATGCAGAAAGAAGAACTCGCGTACAAGGCGTATTACGATACCGCTACGGGACTGGTGAACCGTTCTTATTTCACAAAACTTCTTGACGACGATATCAAGCGGGCGGAGAGCGAAGACGTGGCGATTGATATCATCTATGTGGATATTGACGATTTTAAGGATATCAACGACAGTATCGGATACAAACTCGCGGATACGTTTATCACGAAATTTGCCATGCTCCTTAAAGAATACGCGAACGAGACGACAAGAGTGGCGCGTTTTGACAGCGACGAGTTTGTAATCTCCATATATGACGGCTCCAGACATACGGCGCAGAAGATCGCCATGGATATCCGCAGAAAATTAGCCGCGCCGCTTACGCTGTCGAACGGGCTGACCCAGAGGCTCACGGTGAGCATCGGTATTTCCCAGTACCCGGACAGCGGCACAAAAGCGGTGGATTTAATAAGCAACGCGGATATCGCAATGCACCGTGTAAAAGAAAGCGGCAAGAACAGCGTTTTGTTTTTTGAGGAGTCCATGCTGGAAAAGTTCCTGCTGCGGATCGAGATGGAAAAGACCATGAAGCAGGCTCTCGAGGACGAAAAGTTTACTCTCTATTACCAGCCGCAGTATTATACCGCGTCCAAGAAACTCCGCGGAATGGAAGCGCTTATCCGTATGAAGGACGACGTTCTGGGATTTGTGCCGCCGGCGCAGTTCATTCCTCTCGCCGAGAAGAACGGTCTGATCGTGGAGATCGGGGAATGGGTGCTTCGCAGGGCGTTTGAGGATTACAGGACATGGAAAGAAAGTTATGATTTTGACGGGATCATTTCCATTAACATTTCACCGATCCAGTTCCGGCAGGTTACGTTTGAGAGTATGCTGTATTCGCTGGTCAAGGAATACCATATGCCGCCGGATAAAGTGGAGCTTGAGATCACGGAGTCGATTTTTCTGGAGGACGAGTTCCATCTGGTTGAAATGATAAAACGGATACGCAACAACGGCATTAAGGTATCGCTGGACGATTTCGGAACGGGGTATTCGTCCCTGTCTTACCTGAAAAATATACCGGTGGATACGTTAAAGATCGATAAATCCTTTGTGGATAATCTGGGCGAGACGAAGGCGTCCGATATCATCACGAGTTCCGTGATCGACATGATGCAGAAATTAGGCATGGAAATCATCGCGGAGGGCGTGGAGACGGAAGTACAGTACGAATTTTTAAGAAAGATGAAATGTGACAATATACAGGGATTTTATCTCGCAAGACCGATGAATGCTGAATCGATTAAGGCGGTTATCAGGGAGGAAAGATGTTAGTAGGACGGGATGAACAGTTAGCTTCATTACAGAATTTATACGGAAAACTGAAAAGCTCAATTGTGGTCCTGTACGGCAGAACAGGAATGGGTAAGACCGCCCTTGCCAGGGAATTTATGAAAGGTAAGGATTGTTTTTACTATTCCGTTATACCGGCAGCGGCTGAGGAAGCAAGATTTTTCATGTCAAACGCGGTCTACGGACCCAGCGTGTTAAACGGATATCTTTCAAGCTATGAAGATGTCTTTATCGGCATGACCATGGGAAACAAGGTGAAAAAGGTTATCGTCATCGACGAGTTTACCCATATCTGCAAAAACGACGGCGATTTTCTCAAAGCCGTTTTTGCCATGGTGAAAAATCAGGCGGATTACGGAAGGGTCATGGTGATCCTGATCAGTTCTTCGGTCAGTTATATTGAAGGAAACAAAAAGAAACTGTTTAGCGGCATGGAAAAGGAAGTCTCCTACATGAAACTGGAGGAACTCGGCTTCATGGATACCATGCGCTTTTTCGCGTCCTATCCGATTGAGGACTGCGTGCGTTTTTACGGAATAACGGGCGGCGTTCCGGCATATATTTCCAGAATGAGCAGGAAACTGTCCTTTGAGGAAAATGTATGCAGGAATATTTTGCAGACGGGGGCGTTCCTGCGGGAAGAAGGACACAACAATATCCGCGAGGAGCTTCGTGAGACGGCGCTTTATAACACCATTCTCGGCTGTATGGCGTCGGGTATGAACAAGATCAACGATATCTATAATTATACGGGTTTCGGTCGGGATAAGATCAGCGTTTATCTGAAAAATCTGATGGAACGCGATCTGGTGGAAAAAGTCTACTCGTATGACGTATCGGGAAAAGAGAATATCAAAAAAGGCTCTTACCGTGTAAAACCGGGGTATCTGGAATTTTGGTACCGTTATCTTTATTTTAACCAGACGGCGCTTGTGCAGCTTGGCGCGGAGGAATTTTATAACGAGATCATACGGTTTACGCTGGACGACTTTATGAACGAGGCGTTCGTCCACGTTTGCAGCGAATATATGGAGCTTTTGGAAGAACACGACGGGCTGGCGATCAAGACGGCAAAGAGGAGCCGCGTTTACGAAAAGAACGTCCGCATTGACATTATCCGTGAGGATAAGGACGGCGTCAGCGTGGTGGGAGAATGTGAATTTTTTGAGGAACCGATGCAGGTCGATACGCTGTATTTCCTGCGTGAAAATATCGTGCAGGCGGGATTGAACGCGGCGTATATTTATCTGTTCGCGCGGGCAGGTTTCAGCGAGGAATTGCAAAGCATAGCGCAGCAGGAAGAAAATATCGTCCTGGTGGATATCAAGGATTTGTAGGAGCAGGAATGTCAAAGTCAGTTTATATAGCGGAAAAACCCAGCGTGGCGCAGGAATTTGCCAAAGCGCTCAAAGATAATTTTTTAAGAAGGGACGGGTATCTGGAATCCGACAAGTCCATCGTGACATGGTGCGTCGGACATCTGGTGACCATGAGCTATCCGGAAGCGTATGATCCGGCGTTAAAAAGATGGGACTTAAATACCCTTCCTTTTATCCCCGATGAATTTAAGTACGAAGTGATCCCGGCGGTCAGCAAACAGTTTGAGATCGTAAAGCGACTTCTCACCGGCGAGGACGTGGATACCATTTATGTGTGTACGGACTCCGGGCGGGAAGGAGAATATATTTACCGTCTGGTGGAACAGATGGCGGGCGTGACGGGTAAAAGCAGGAAGCGCGTCTGGATCGACTCGCAGACGGAGGAGGAAATCTTAAAAGGCATAAAGAACGCGAAGGACGAGTCGGAATATGATAATCTGTCGGCTTCGGCATATCTGCGCGCCAAGGAAGATTATCTGATGGGAATTAATTTTTCGAGACTCCTTACGTTAAAGTACGGACGGAGCGTGGCTTCTTATCTGAAACAGGAGCGCGCGGTCATATCCGTGGGAAGGGTCATGACCTGTGTTCTGGGAATGGTG
>JAMPBI010000055.1 GCA_023666775.1 Alistipes sp.
ACACCCGCGATTTCTCCGTTTATTATTTTAAGAAGGAACTCCAAAACAGAAGGAGTGACAAACGATACGGCTTCTTTCAAATATGGAAAAGCCGTATCATCTACGATCAAATAGCCTAAACTACGGTATAGCCCATATTCGCGTCCGCATTCCGGGACATCGGATAGATGGTTCAAAAGGAATACGGCACCGTCTCTGCCCTGATACCGGATAATGCTGCGGATCACCTTCAGTGTATCGTCCATAAATGACGGTTCATCACAATCATCGTTCAGCATTTCAAGAAATTTGGAAATATCCTCAAGGGAAAACATTTCCGGGTGCTGGATAAATTCTTTGCGTATTTCATTATAATCCCACAGAGTTCCTATCGTATCATTTCCGTTTTCATCAAAAATAGGAACATGATCGGTATGAATACCATCAAAAAAATCTATTTTTTCCTCCAACGTCATTGATTGATAGGAACCCCGCTTGTAATCTTTGTAATTTTCAAGGATTTTTAAATATTCTTCATGGGACTCTATCGGTTTATATGCCATAAATTTATTCTCCTGAATATGAATTATCACAAATATTTTATCACAAATTCATGCGCAATTCCATTCAAATTAACATTTCCGAAACAAAAATCAAACATTCCGCAAATAATTTACCGTTATCCTAAGACTGTAAAGCAAAACAAAAAGAAATGGAGGATACTTACAATGAAGAAAAGTACATTTGTGGCGATGATCTTAGGAACGATCGGGGGAATTTTATTTGCCCTCGGAATGTGTATGGCGCTGATTGCCGAGTGGAACGCCTTTAGACCGGGCGTTATCATGGCGGCGGCAGGTATCGTCGTGCTGCTTGTCATGGTGGGCGTGTGGAGAAAGATGGAAAACAAGGAGCCGATAAAGATATCCGGCAAAACCATCGGCGCGGCGCTGATCGGGATCGTGGGCGCGCTGTTGTTTGGCGTGGGAATGTGCCTCACTATGGTGTGGGACCATATGATCATCGGTATTGTGATCGGCATTGTGGGAATTGTTGTCCTGCTTTGTCTGATACCGTTCATTAAAGGATTAAAGTAAAAACGCTAAGGGAAGGCGCGGAAAACAGACCGCGCTTTCTCCGGTTTCTGTTTGTTCACAGTTTGGACACAAAATGCAAACAAAATGAAAACATTTGAAGCGTATAATAAATGAGTAAAACCAAAAATGCGAAAAAGCAGGAGGTAATTTCCGTGATCAATATACTTGTGGTGGAGGACGACGCGAAACTGAACCGGATCGTCTGTACTTATCTGAACGACAGCGGATTTCACGCGAAAGGGTGTCTGAATGCCGGCGACGCTTACGACGAAATGTATAACAATCTGTATGAGCTGATCGTTTCCGATATCATGATGCCGGAGATTGACGGGTTTGAGTTTGCGGCGGTGGTGAGGCAGGTCAACAAGACCATACCCATTTTGTTTATGTCGGCAAGAGACGACCTGCCGTCCAAACAGAAAGGTTTTCAGCTTGGGATTGACGACTATATGGTAAAACCGATCGAGCTGGACGAACTGCTTCTTCGCGTGCGTGCGCTGCTCAGACGCGCGAATATCGAGATGGAACGACGGATAACCGTGGGAAATCTTATCCTTGACGCCGACGGCATGAGCGCGGAAATTGACGGAAGCGAGATCGCGCTTACCACGAGAGAGTTTAACATACTTTATAAATTACTGTCCTATCCGAAGAAAACATTTTCCAGAGCGCAGCTGATGGACGAATTTTGGGGCGTGGACAGCGATACCAGCCTGCGGGCGGTTGACGTATATGTGACAAAACTAAGGGACAAATTATCCCAATGCGACGGTTTCAAGATCGTGACGGTCAGGGGGCTGGGGTATAAGGCGGTGCTGCAATGAAAAAAATAAAACAGGACCGTTTTCCGGTTTCTCTCTTCGTGACTTATTTTCTGGTGCTGCTTTTGATGTCCGGTATCCATATGGGACTTGTGGTCCTCATGGAAACGCTGGAATGGAATACGGCGGTACAGTCCGCGGTCCCCATCGTGTACTGGGGAGTGATCGCCTTGGGACTGACGCTGTACGCGAGAAGAAAGATACGAGATGTTTATGAAAAACCCATGCACGAGCTGGCGGAGGCGACGGCAAAAGTGGCGCGCGGTGATTTTTCCGTGTATGTACCCACGATCAATACGGCGGATAAAATGGATTATCTGGACGTGATGATCATGGATTTTAACAAGATGGTGGAGGAACTGGGAAGCATTGAGACGCTGAAAACAGATTTTGTATCCAACGTATCCCACGAAATGAAAACGCCGGTCGCCGTCATCAAAAATTACGGGGAGCTTTTGCAAAAAGACGGGCTGCCGGAGGAATTGCGCAAGGATTACGCCGCGTCCATCGAGGGCGCCGCCGTAAGGCTTTCGGACTTGATCACCAATATATTAAAGTTAAATAAGCTGGAAAACCAGCGGATTGTTTTGGAGACTCAAATTTATGACGTATGCAGGCAGCTTTGCGACTCCGTTTTGCAGTTTGAAGAGGCGTGGGACGAGAAGGAAATCGAGTTGGAAACGGAACTGGAGGACAGCGCCATGATAGCGGCGGACGCGAACCTGCTGGAACTGGTGTGGAATAATCTTTTGTCAAACGCCATAAAATTTACGCCCCCGAAAGGAAAAGTGACCGTCAGCCAGTCGTCGGACGAAGAGTATGTGCGGGTGTCCATATCCGATACCGGGTGCGGCATGAGCAAGGAGTGTATGAACCATATTTTTGATAAATTTTATCAGGGAGATACGTCCCATGCGAAAGAGGGAAACGGGCTGGGACTGGCGCTGGTAAAAAGAGTGTTGGAGCTGATGGACGGAGACGTTCAGGTTTTCAGCAGGGAAGGAGAGGGAAGCCGTTTTATCGTGACGCTTCCCACGGCTTTGGCGGATAAAAAGCAGGAAGGCGGTTTGGTATGAGCGAAATGACGGCGCAGCAGAAAAATTTTATCGGTTACGAATATAAGGAAATAACGGCGGAGAGCGGCAAGGCTTCTTTTCTGCTGGACGGATATGAGAATTTCGGCTGGGAGGCGGACGAAAATTTTTCGGGGAAGAACAGCACCTCGTATGTGCAGGCAAAGCGCAGGGTCACGCTCCGGCTGAAACGGAACCGGAAAATCATCAATAAAATGGAACTTACCCGTTTACAGAGAAATTTTGAGGCGTGTGTGAACGAAATACAGAGACTGGAGGAGGCGAAAACCTCGCGGGCAACAATGTGGGCGCTGATCGTGGCGATTATCGGTACTGCTTTTATGGCAGGTTCCACATTTGCGGTCACGGTAGATCCGCCGCAGGTCGCGCTCTGTATCGTGCTTGCGATACCCGGATTTATCGGGTGGATACTGCCGTTTTTTCTTTATAAACGTATTGTGGGCAGGCAGACCGGAAAACTTACGCCCCTGATCGAGGCGAAATATGACGAGATTTATGAGATTTGCGAGAAAGGGAATAATCTGCTTCATTGAAGGAAGATTGTAAAGCGAGGTACGCATGAAAACAAAAGAACGACTTCTTAATCGGTTAAAGAAAATATTCTGTCTCCGCCCCGTTCCTACCGTCTTGATCGCGCTTCCCTCTTTTCTGTTCGTAATCTACGCGCTAAATACGCCCAAGCTCCACCCTGCGCTGCAATACGCGTCCTACATTTTGTCCGCATACGCGCTGGTCATTACGATCACGGGTTTTGGAAAAATTGTGGCGGGTATCAAAAACGCCTTCTGGAACTTTCCGCTTATGAAAATGCTTATGAAAATCCCCGTTGTCCGAAGGTATGTGGACGATCCGCTCTTTCGGACCCACATTTCATTGTATATGGGATTTTTGATCAATATGCTGTATGTAGCAATGAAAATTTATACGGGAATTACGGTCAGGGCGGGCTGGTTTATTGTGTTTGGCTGCTATTACGCGGTGCTGGCGTTTATGAAACTGATACTGCTGGCGCATATCCGCGGATATGGAGTGAAGGAAAATATGGAAGCCGAGTGGAAACAATACCGTTTCTGCGGTTTTGTGTTGCTGTTTTTAAATGTGATACTGATTATAATCGTCATTATGGTATTAAGGGAAAACAGGCACTTTGAATATCCGGGATTTCTTATTTACGGCATGGCGCTGTATGCCTTTTACGCGGTTATCACCGCCGTTATCAGTCTGGTCCGCTTCAGAAAACACGGAAGCCCCGTTATGTCGGCGGCGAAAGTGATCAATTTTGTGGCGGCGCTGGTGTCCATGTTCGCTCTTGAAACGGCAATGCTGGTACAGTTTTCCGATGAGGACGTAAGTTTCGCGCATACCATGAACTCCATATCGGGAGCCGGATTGAGCGTGATCACGGTCGGACTGGCGGTTTACATGATTGTTCGTGGAGCGAAAAAAGAAGTTTCCTGAGCGCAATGCTTCTGCCGTCTATCTCAATCAGCAGGGGATTGTTCTCTGCCGGTGTTATTATACATAAAATATTGGGAATTTTAAAGTGGGAGTATCCGCCGCGGAGGGTTTTCTTGACATACTTTGTAAGGTGTGGTAAACTGACAAATGGTTAGGATAGACTAACCAAGATTTGTTAATGATAATGATATTGATGTGCGACATGGCAGATAAAGGACGGACCCCATGAGTACAAAAGGGAAAATGAAACTTAGAGGCGCCGGGAAGAGGAGAACAGATTGTGAGAAATATAAAAGAAGTCCTACATGAAAAAAGAGCCGTCACGGAAGAACATATAAAGCGGCTTCAGGAGGAAGGGAAAGAGGGCATACGCTATACGGCAATGCTGCCGGATATCCCGTTTCTGGTTTTGGGACTTATCTGTGATATCGGGTGGCTGCTTCATCTGACCGCCGGCATTATTTACTTTCGCGATAACGGTCTTCGCAGTAAAACGGATTGGCTGGCGCTTATAGCCTTGGCGTCTGTAATGCTGGGAGTGGCTTATACGATCTATATGAATATAATACATGAAAAAGAAATCGCTATGAGATTCCAGAAAAACATGAGTTTTGGACTGACCGTTTTCGCGGGGCTTGCGGGAGGCATTATCGGAGCCGTCCAAATCGCGGCGTATCCTGCGTTTTCGTGGACGCTGGTCTGTATGACGGCAGGCGGATTGATAAATTTTGTGACGGGACTGCCGATTTATCTTTCGTTCCGAAAGGGAATTGTTTACGGAGTGAAGTGACAGGATCATTTTCAGAATGAGTAAGGAGGAAAAATTTATGACCCTGCAAAGGAAATATTGGATTTTTGGGCTGATCGGCTGCCTGTGCTTTGGCATTGGCGACTGGCTGCTGGGATATGTCGATCCCGCGTTGGTGGAAGGAGCAGATTTATACTTTATCCGCGCGGGGCATGGCGCGGATTATAATACGTTAAGGGTTGACGCGACCCTTGTGCTGGCTGTGGTTGGGATATGTTTTTTGTATCCGGGGTTTGTGCATATTGCGGATATCGGAAAAGACAGAAGGACAAAGCGGCTCATGCGATACGCGTTTGGTCTGTGCTCGGTGGGATGGATAATGCTCCATCTGTTCGTATCCTTTCATGTTCTTGTATTCTCGGAGGCGGTGAAAAACGCCGGAAGCGGGCTTGCCATAACACTTTCCGGCAGACTTGGCGGAGCGGGACTGGTAGTTGAGAAATGCAGCTCTTTATTTACCGTTGCCGCTTTTTTGCTGCTGATTGTCGCCATTGCGCAGGGAAATACCTGCCTGAAAAAGAGCGCCGCCGTTTTCAGCCCGATCGTTCCGATGGTCATTATCATCGCGGCTGCGCAGATACTTCCGCAGTCGGCATTTACCTACGGACTTTATACATTTAACATGAACGCCGGAATGATGGTCTGGTTTGCGTATCTTCTGGTAAAGGGGAGATAATATGACGTTGCGAAAGATTGTGTTTTTTATGTCGATTCAATAAAGGATTTTCAGGATCGTTCTTTTGCTTGCACGAAAAAAGAAGTGCTAAAACCTTGTAAAATCAAGGCTTTGCAGACACTTCAAAATGGAGATAGCGAGACTCGAACTCGTGACCTATACGTTGCGAACGTATCGCTCTCCCAACTGAGCTATATCCCCATAAGGTTATTATAACATTATTGATTAAAAATGCAAGTGGGTGGGGTGGAAAATTAAAAAATAGGATTGTCCGCTTACCACATGCTTCTATTTTACTTTTCCACAGCCAATACAGGATGTTTCTGTTACATTTTCTTTGTGTTACTGTGCCGTGGCGTACTGTTATGGTAGGATACACTCCCCAGACAGGTAAGCAGGTGCTTTCTTCTTTTCTTTTTATTTTTCCTACAAAAACTTTACACTAACTCAGGAATAAAAGGGCAGCCACAAATTAAAAAATCCCTGTAACGTTTTTACCAAAACGGTGTCATAATGAATAGAGACGATGAAAGGAGGAGTTCATTTGTGGGATTGGACGAGCTGTACCATGAGTACGCGGAAATGATATACCGTTTCATTTATTTAAAATGCGGGGACAAAGAACTGGCGGAAGATATCGTGCAGACCACATTTTTAAAGGCAATCCAAAAGATCGGTTCTTTTAAAAATGAGTGTAAGATATCCACATGGCTCTGTCAGATCGCGAAAAATGAATACCGGAATTACTGCCGTAAAAAGGACAGACCGGAGTTTCATGCACCGTGGGAAGAAGATAACGGCGAATTGTACGTCCGCGATACTATGCTTGAAAAAATCATTTCCGGCGAGCAGGCGGCGGTTATCCTCAAAATCCTCCATACGTTGAAGGAACCTTATAAGGAAGTATTCATGCTGCGGGTCTACGGCGAATGTTCCTTCGGGGAAATCGGGGAAGTGTTCCAAAAAAACGACACATGGGCGAGGGTGGTCTATTATCGCGCAAAGCAGAAAATCATGGAAGGGTTAAAGAAAACGGAGGGCAGTTATGATGAATTGTAATATTGCGAGGGATCTGCTGGTTTTATATTTTGACGGTGTGTGCAGCGGCGAAACGAGAAAGGAGCTGGAGGAACATCTGCAGCACTGCGAAGCCTGCCGGCAGTTAAAAGAAGAGCTGGAGGCGGAGCGTAAAACGGCGGAAGAAAAAACGGACTGGGAAGGAACGATAACGCCGCTGAAAAAAGTGAGGAAAAAAATATACCGCAAAAATGTGGTCATAGGGGTATGCGTTTTCCTGCTGCTGGTATTGGCGGGAGGGACGTCCCTGCTTACCTACGGGCAGCTCGCGAAAAAAGGCGTGAGTTTTGAAATGCTTTATGACGCCGTGAGGTTCCGCTATATAGGACGGCAGTTTGCGCAGGGAAATATTGAGCCTTTATACGAAGTCCTGTCCAACGGGTACGTTTTAAAGGACGAGGAGTCGGGCGTGATCCGTCTGGCGTATGCGGATAAGGAAACATATGACGCGGATATGAAGGCGGCTTTTTCGGAAAAATACCGTAAATATTTTGACGGCGTTTCTTTGAAATTCGCGGGCATTGAGGAAATCGGATATTCGCAGACGCCGAAAACGGAGCAGAACAGGACGTTATATATCCTGCTGAAATTTGAGGGGGAAGCGGAATATTATATCGGATTGTACAAGGTTTTGGACGGACAATATCTGGCGGAAGATTACTTTGGCAATCCGTATATGACTTACAGCGCTTTTGAAAGCGATGTGGAGGATACGCCGTCCCTAAAAGCGGCAGAGACATACCACACGGACGACAGTTTGTTTTCCGGTCTTCCCAACGCGTTAAGCGACGTGGATCTGTCGATGATGCGGTATACCCTGATGGTTTCCGGGCGGCGCGCCGTAAACGGAGACACGGTTTTGGTGGAAAACGGGCAGCTTCCGGCAAATATAATGTCGGAGCGGGATCTGGCGGAAGGAACGTATTCCCTGCGGCAGAAAGCGAATGATAAACTGGAGCTTTTGACAAAGGAAGGGTATTATGCGGCCGATATCACCTGGAGCGTGACGGAGTACGACAAGGCGCGGCATTTGTACCGCTACCGCGTCGATCTGACGCTGACGGATAAAACGGGGGCGGATATTACCGTATCCACGGACTGTTACCGGATTGCGGATAATTTCGTCTGTATACCCCAAACCACGAAACTGTACGGAGACGGACTGACGGAGGAGATGGCGGGGATATTGGGGACGTTGTATGAATAAATAGAAAAAGAATTGACATTTTCATCAGAATTTTCTATTCTGTTAATAGAAAATTTGCAGCATGAAGAAGGAGCTTTCCATGGCGCAGAAAAGTAAAATGCCGGACAAAAAAAGTGTGATCATACGGCTTGGCGGATATCTTCTCAAGTACCGCGGGCTTCTTTTTCTTGCGTTTTGCATGTCCTTATCCGGCAACCTGCTTGCCCTTGTGGGACCAAAACTTTCCGGGCTAGCCATCGACGCCATCGAGCCGGGTATGGGAAAGGTCGATTTTTCCAAGGTTTATTACTACGCGGCGCTGATGGCGGTGTTTTTTCTGCTGTCTTCCGTTCTTTCGTATATCCTTTCCGTTTTGATGATCCATATCAGCCAGAAGATCATCTATAAAATGCGCGAAGACGTTTTTGACAGTCTCACGCGCCTTCCCGTGTCGTATTTCGATACGCACCAGACGGGAGAGATCCTTTCTAAGATTTCCTATGACATTGATACGGTGAACACGTCGCTTTCCACGGATATCATTCAGATCCTCACCAGTATCATCACGGTGGTGGGATCTTTTGCCATGATGCTGACCATTTCGCCGGTGCTGATCCTCGTGTTTGTATTTACGGTACCCATGGCGTTTTTCATAACAAAGTTCCTCACGGGAAAAACAAGACCGCTGTTTCGCGCCCGCTCGGCGTCCATCGGCAGATTAAACGGCTATGTGGAGGAAATGATCGCGGGGCATAAGACGTTGAAAGCCTACGATCAGGAAGAAAATGTGATCAAAAAATTTGACGAAAAAAACCGCGAGGTCGTTACTTCTTTTTATAAGGCGGATTATTACGGGACCATGACCGGACCCAGCGTGAATTTCATCAATAACCTGTCTTTGTCGCTGATAACCGTGTTCGGGGCGGTTTTATTTATCAAAAACGCCATCAGTCTGGGAAATATTTCTTCCTTTGTACTGTATTCCAGAAAATTTTCCGGACCCATTAACGAGGCGGCAAATATCATGAACGAATTTCAGTCGGCGGTCGCGGCGGCGGAGCGGGTGTTCCGTCTGATCGACGAACCGAAGGAAGCCCTTGATATTGTGGGGGCAAAAGAACTTTCGGAGGTGTCGGGAGACGTGGAGTTTGCGAATGTAGACTTTGGTTATATTCCCGGCAAAAAGATCCTGTCCGGCTTAAATCTTCACGCGAAACCGGGAAGCCTCACGGCGATCGCGGGTCCCACGGGAGCGGGCAAAACGACAATCATCAATCTCCTCATGCGTTTTTATGACGTGGACGACGGTTTCATCTATGTGGACGGCAGGGAGATCCGCACGGTGACGAGAGCTTCCCTGAGAAAGTCCTACGCCATGGTATTGCAGGACACATGGCTGTTTACGGGGACGGTCTATGAAAATATCGCCTACGGAAGGGAAAGCGCCACGAAAGAGGAGATCGTCGAGGCGGCGAAAGCGGCGAAGGTGCATGACTTTATCCTGTCGCTGCCCGAAGGGTATGATACGGTGCTGACGGAGGAGGGAACCAACATTTCCAAAGGTCAGAAACAGCTTCTTACCATTGCCCGCGCCATGCTGATGGACACCCATATGCTGATCCTGGACGAGGCGACGTCCAACATGGACACCAGAACGGAGATCCAG
>JAMPBI010000056.1 GCA_023666775.1 Alistipes sp.
CGGATCAGCGGGTTTTGCCCGGGACACTTTCCATTATGGTTTATAAGATACGGATTTATTCAACCGGAGCGGTAACGCCTTCCACCATGGTATCCAGAGCTTTCTGGATCGCGGTTTCGTCGTCCGCCTTCAACTGTCCTTTCGCGATCATTTCACCGAAAGTCGCGGTCGGATCCCAGTATTTTCCGCCTGCCATCTGCACAACGCCGTATGCGGACTGCTCGGATAACGCAGCGATCGCAATGTTGGCTGTTACGGCGTCAGAAGCGGCAACCTTGCTGTTTGAAGGTCCGATCTCACGCTGCGCGAAACGGATCGCCTGATTTTCTTCGTTTGTGATCCAGTCGGCAAGTAACGCTGCCCAGCCTGCGTTCTTTGAGTACGCGTTTACGCCTACCAGCTTAAAGCCCGCAACGGAACCCTGCTGAACCTGCTTGCCGTCTACGGTAAAGGTAGGAAGTTTTGTTGCTGCATAGCCGTCGCCGAAAGCCGTCTGTGCCGCCGTTGCGTCCCATGTACCGGAAACGACTGCGCAGAGCTGTCCGCCCGCGATCTGGTTGGAAATGTCGCCGTCGGCAATTCCCATAAACGCAGGACTGCTTGCGATGTTGATCATACCCTGAACAACCTGTACGCCGGTATAGTCAGCTTTTTTGTTCCAGTCGATCGTTGTCGTGCCGTCTTCATTTAAGCCGGTTGTGAAACCTGCGCCGTAGAAGAAGGAAGCGTTGTACCAGCCGGAAGCGAAGGTCATGCCCACTTTCTTTCCTGCCTTTTCGGCAGCGGCAAGAAGGGTATCCCAAGTCTTTGCGTCCTCAGCGGAAACGAGAGTGGAGTTGTAGAATAAGAAGTAACCGTTGTCGGCGCTCATCGGGTAAGCGTATAACTTGCCGTCCTTTGTAGCCGCGTCAACGGAACCGGAAGCGTTGGCTGCCTTTACGTCCGCAAGGGATTTTCCGGCATAAGCCTGTAACGCACCGTCCAGATCGTCAAGAGGCATTAACGCGCCCGCGTTTACAAGGTCAAATAACTGATCGGAAGCGAAGGCATATACGTCTGCCGCGGCTTCAATGTCGGTCAGGACAACGTCTTTGGCGGTTGACTCGGATTCAACGCCTAACTGAATGTCAAAGTTCGCGTAGTCGGCATATTTTGCCTTGAAGGTGTCGATCATGCCCTGGAGCATTTTCTGGTCTTCCTCCGCGCCCCACATGGTGAGCGTTACGTTTTGTTTTTCTCCGGAAGGAGCGGCGGCGGTAGGGGTGTTCCCTGATGTCGGAGCGTCGTTTGGCTGGCTTCCGCATGCGGTCATGGACAATGTCATGGCGGCAGCGGCAGCGAGTGCTACTAATTTGTTGAATTTTCTCATAATTTTTCTCCTATTCCATTATAGTTTATTTTTACCGGGCAGCGCCCAAATCGGTAACGATGGATATTAATCGAAATCGGTGATCCGTTCGTGCATTTTGCGGTAGCGGAAGCGTACCATCTCGTTTTTGGCGAGGACGTCCTCTTCCGTACCAGTGTATTGGCAGCGGATACAATAATATTCCTTTTTTTCTTTGTCGTAGAACATATCGATGTCTAAGTCCCGCATAAAGCAGGACGGGCACCGGTAGTTTAATTTGCCTTTTCCAGATTGAGCCATGTTGTCAATTCCTCCTTATCTGAAAGCTCTGCCGTATAACCCAGCGTAAACATCGGCGAGAACGCGTATCCTTCCCTGACGTAACCGCAGGCGGCAGGGGAAGAAGCCTTCATGGATACCTTTGTCTCAATGGCAGGAATGACTGCCGATACCTCGCAGGCGCCCGGAAGCTGTTCCTCGCGGCACTGATACTGATAGTCGATCGTTTTTGTCTCGCTGCCTTTGCAGGTCAGGGTGATACCGTACATGTCTTCCGGATATTCCGTCGTTCCGTAGCATGCCACCATATATTCGTTGACGGAGACTTTGGCGTCCGGTTTTGACATGTTAAGGATCTTACGTTCCGTCCGTATGGAGGAACTTCCCTCCTCAAAACATATTCTTGTCTGTAAAGTGACAGTTAAATCATAAAATTCAATATTTACCGGATCTAAAGTTAAAATTCTTGTCTTTCCTTCCTGCGAAAACTTCGCCTTAGTGCGGCAGAGACACAGATCGACTTCCTCGCCGTTATAGGTTAGTTTCGCGCTGCGGACGGTTCCTTCGCCGGCGTAGTGGGTGAAATATCCCGCCCGGTATTTTTCCTGGATCAGGAACGGGTAGGAAGCGTCCTGTATGTGAGGCGTTCCGATACCGACTTTCCATTCCAGCTTCGCGGCGTAAGGCCTCAGATCCACGATGGCGCCGCCCTGGTCCATGTTGACGCAGGCACGCATATACGGGTCACAGTACCAGAAAATCTGTTTGTCGGAGCCGTAGAGGATATCTTTCCATAAAGCGCATTCCGGTTCGGTGTAGCTTTTTTTCTCACGGTAGTAGTCGGCAAATTCCGCCATGGTCATGTCGGTGAGCTTTCCTTCTTTTTTGAGCTGCCCGTAATATGCCATACCGTCTTCATAGGACTTGAGGAGAAGTTCGTAAGGAGCCTCCCATCTGCCCATCTTGTTCATCCAGCCCGGTCCCACGAACATCATGTTGTACGCGTATCCGTTGTTGTATTTCTCAAGGGAACGGTACTGATCTACCAGATTGTAAAGGTACGGAAATTCCCATGTTTCGGAGTCGTAGATCATACCGCGCAGGACGTTTTGCGGGTGGGTTCCAAAATTGGAGCCGTTGCCGTCATAGCACGCGAGCAGGTCCCTGGAAAGATGAGGGATCGCCACAATGCCGGAGTCCTCCGCTTCGTTCGCCGCCGGAGCGTGGGTGTTCTGCTTGGACGGGATCCACGGATTCCAAGGCCCGCCGTCCATTAAGGTATACCAGGAATTGTTGCAGGTGTGGTATGCCTTGGGACCTTCCTCCCAGCAGGTTGCGACCGCACATTTAACGGACGGGTATTTTTCTTTGATATAGTTGGTTAAATCTGCGTCCATGTAGTAGGAACCGGTGGATTCAGGATAAAATCCGAAGATATCGTGGAACTTCCCGAAAACGTCGTCTACGATGGATTTTTTATCCTCCATGGAAAACATCCAGATACAGAAATCTTTGGTTTTGTACTTCTCGCGAAACTCCTTGCATGGAAGACCGAGGAGTGTGAGAGCTATTTCGTCGCCGTATTTTTCATGGTCGGCTTTGGCGAGTGTGACTGCCTCCTCATTGAAAAGGCTGGCATACGTCATCTGGATCGTCGTCTTTAGCCCGTTTTTGTGGGCTATGGACTGCTGCGTCTTAAAAATATCCAGCGATTCGGTAAGAAGGGCATTTCTGCCGATGTCTTCTTCTTTGCCGTGTCCCGTAACTTTCTCCGCGTACTCGGGAACCATTTCGGGACGATGAATAATGTTGACTACAAATTTGTCCATTGGTTTAACCTCTCTCTGTGCCTATTCTTTTTTGATAGAGAAACCGCGAAGCGATTTCCTATCTGGGGACATAGGATTGCGCTTGCGCAATCGGTTGTCCTATATCTGAGTTTATCAGTATTTTTTTCCAACGTCAATATATAGTTTCGCCGATATGGAAACTAATTTTTTGTGCAATATGCACAAAAAAAGAAAAAATGCCGTTCGTTTTGAGCGACATTTTTATGAAAACTTCACCAAAATCCGCGAAAATGTGACAGGCTACAGGGACTGGGTGGAGGATTTCAGTATGATGTTGTATCCCAGAAGGATCTCGCTGTCCGCGGGTCTGCCGTGGATCAGATCCACCAAAGTGCGGCAGGCGATGGCTCCCATCTGCCGGACGTCGAATTTGATCGAGGTGACGGAAAGGTTCGGGGCAAGATTTACCTCGGTCAGCGAACTGTCATAGTAGGAGGCGACCCGGATATCCTGAGGAACGAGAACGCCTTCTCGTGAGAGCTTGTTCATGACGATGTTGCAGATGGAATCGTCCATGCAGACGATACAGCGGACTCCGCTTTCGAGCAAGTCGTCCACGGCGCGCTCAATCCCCGCCCGGTTGGTCAGATCCAGATAGATGTTGCGGTAATTGACGGGACGGGAAAGTTCCTCGTGTGCTTTGATAAATCCGTCGTAACGCTTGCGGTTTACCACATGGCTTTTGCTGCCGCCGATCAGCCCCATGTTCTGGATCCCTTTTAATAAAAGAAGGGTGGTCAGCTCGATACAGGCGTGATAGTGGTCGTTGTCGATCTGCACAACGCCCGGTATTTCCGTGGTTCCCAGCGTGACAAAGGGAACGTGGTTCTCAAGGAGATAGTGAATGGAAGGATCGTTCTCCACGGTTCTGGCAAGAATGATCCCGTCTACTTTATGGTTGGTGATCAGCCGTTCCAGATGACGGATATCGTTTCCGCTGACGGAGGAGACAATCACGTCATAATCCATCTCGGAAGCCGTCTCGCTGATACTGAACATACATTTCTGGAAAAAGGGAATGTCAATCATTTGATAATCGCCCGGCACGATAAAGCCGATATTGCAGGTGCGGGACATGGCAAGCCCCTGCGCCACCGCGTTGGGGGTGTAGTTGTGTTCATTAATATAGGTAAGAACCCGTTCGCGTGTGGGCGCGCCGATACGTCCCTTGCCGGAAATGGCGCGGGAAACGGTGGTTTTGGACACGCCGAGGGCGTCCGCTATGTCGTTTATGGTTAATCTGCCGTCATTATCCATAAAAAGCGTTCTCCTTTCCCAATACCGGAACAACCGATTGCGCTATATAGAATAATCATATCATATTCGGGCGAAAAGTCAATAATTTTTACTTATTTTACTTGCACTATAGCAGAAAATCTGTAACAATAGGAATATATACGGAGGTAAATATCGTGACAGGATTTTTATATTGGGTCGTGGAGCAGATCGCGAAGGTACACCGCTATCTGCTGACGCTGAACGACAGTTTTGAATATGTATTTACGGATAAGGAACTTCATTTTATCGTGATCGGATTTTTGGGAATGGGAATGCTTTTTGTGGTGTATCCGGTTTTTAAGGCGCTGAGTAAAAAGCACGTTATGGTGATCGCGTGGATCTATGTATTTACGCTGATACTTGTGATCACGTTTGCCATTGAGATCGGACAGAAGGTGACGAATACGGGAGCGATGGAATTTGCCGATATCGTGTTCGGCGTGGTGGGATTTCTCTTCATGTTTATCGTGTTTTCTATAATAAGGGGGATCTATCATCTGATACGGGATTTCTTTAAAGGAAAACGCGACCGATTTTAACTTTAAATTATTAAGCGGAAACTTAATTTTGTTTGTTTTCTTTTCCGAAACGTAAATATATGTTGATTTTATAATTGGAACAAGGTAAACTACTGAACGAAGAATATTTGGAAGAGAGATACGTTAAGGAGGACGGCGGTATGGCAATAGACAGCAAATCCATGATGGAACTGGACGGTACGCTCAACGAGCAGTTTGACGAGCTTGTGAAGTTTTGTATGAGGTCCGGGGAGATCAATCTTGATCTATATACGGAGTACGATGTAAAGAGAGGTCTGCGTGATTCCAACGGTAACGGCGTTCTGACAGGACTGACGGAAATTTCCGACGTGACCGGTACCAAAATCGAAGCCGGCGTAAAGGTGCCGTCGGAAGGACGCCTTTATTATCAGGGATATAATGTTCTTGATATGATCAAGGGCAACGAGGACCGGAAATTCTGTTTCGAGGAGGCGACATACCTTCTTTTGTTCGGCGAGCTGCCGACGGATAAACAATTAAAGAGTTTTATTGAAATCCTCGCAAGCCTTCAGGAAATATCGGGCGCTTTTTTAAGAGACGTTATCATGAAGGCACCCAGCGGAAATATTATGAACGCGCTGCAAAAGAGCGTGCTTACGCTGTATTCTTATGACGAAAACCCGGACGACATTTCTCCGGCGAACGTGTTGAGACAGTCCCTGCAGCTTATCTGTAAACTGCCGCTCATTTCGGTTTACGCTTATTACGCTTACCGGCATTTTCAGTTTGACGAGACGCTTTTGATCCGCACGCCCCAGAAGGGCTGTTCCATCGCGGAAAATCTTCTCCGCATGATCCACCCGGACGGGAAATATACGGAACTTGAGGCAAAAGTCCTTGATATCGCGCTGGTTATCCACGCGGAACACGGCGGCGGTAATAATTCCACGTTTACAAACCATGTGGTAACGTCGTCGGGAACGGATACTTATTCGGCGGTCGCGGCGTCCATCGCTTCGCTGAAAGGCCCGAAACACGGCGGAGCCAATCTGAAAGTGCAGCAGATGTTTGACGATATCAAAGAACATTGTAAGGACTGGAAAAATTTACATGAGATCAGCGCGTATCTGACAAAGATACTGGCGAAAGAGGCGTTTGACGGGACCGGTCTGATCTACGGTATGGGTCATGCCGTTTATACGGAATCGGATCCGAGACAGGTGATCCTTAAAGAGTATGCGAGAAAGCTGGCGCAGGAGAAAGGCAAAATGGAAGAGTTTGAACTGTATTCCAACGTGGAAGCGCTTTCGGCGGAACTGATCACAAGGCAGAGAAGGGTATTTAAGCCCGTCTGCGCGAATGTGGATTTTTACAGCGGTTTTGTTTACACCATGCTGGGGATCCCGACGGAGCTGTTTACGCCGATGTTCGCTATTTCCAGAATGTCGGGCTGGAGCGCCCACCGTCTGGAAGAACTGTGTAACAACAGTAAGATTATCCGCCCTGCGTATAAATTTGTGGGTGTGCATAAAGATTATAAGGAAATGACGCAGCGGGACTGGGATTAAATTTTTTGAGGCACTTCTTTCGGGGTGCCTCTTTTTTTTTTCGGACCGATGTGTTATAATTTACATATCTGATGAATGTACGGAGGTTGATTATGGGAGCTACAAAACGGAAAACAGAAATGAGTGATCTGGCGCGTTCCAACAAGATGTTATTGGTGTGTTATGTCATCACAACCGTTGTGCTGGATCTGGCGTATCTGGTGGAAGTGATCAAAGGTTCGAGGGATATCGTTTATTACGCCATTTTTTTACTGCTGTCGCTTACGCCGTTGCTCATAGCGCTTGCCCTGTATAGGAAGAATGTGGAGAATAAGGTGGTACGGTACGTCGTGGCATATGGTTATGGCGTCTTATATACCTTTGTAATATTTACGACGTTTACCGATGTGGCGTTCGTTTACGCGATCCCGATGATGATCGCGATAACGGTTTACGCGAACAAGAATTTCGCGATACGCGTCGGAATAGGGGTTATCGTGGTTACGATCGCCCAGGCAATCTATCAGAACACCTCGCCGGTTCTGGAGCATACGGATATGGCGACCATCGAGGTTAAGGTGTTTTCCCTGCTTTTGTGCGTGGTTTACAGTATTATCGTGACGGATCATTTTATGAAGACCAGCAAAAGTAAAATACAGATGGCGGACGAGGCGAGGAGCCATTCCGATGAACTGCTTGATAAAGTGATGAATGTTTCCGAGAATATGGCGGAGTTAATTGGGAATGCTACCACTAAGGTGAATTTCCTGCATGAGTCTATGGAAAAGACCATGTCCTCCATGCAAGAGGTTAATTCGGGAACGGGCGATACAGTTACCGCCGTTCAGAACCAGCTTGAAAAGACGGAGCAGATCCAGAGCCATATCGCGAACGTAGAGCAGGTTTCCAACGCGATCAAGTTGGATATGACTGACGCCGGTGTGGAACTGGAAGAGGGCAACCGGAATATGAATATGCTGCTTGAGCAGGTGGAGGCTACCAACGAGGCAAGCGCGAGAGTAGGCGCGGAAATGCAGAAACTTGCCGCCAGCGCGACGCAGATGGAAACGATCATTAACGTGATCGAGAACGTGACGGAGCAGACCAGCCTCCTTGCCCTGAACGCAAGCATTGAGGCGGCAAGAGCCGGTGAAGTCGGTAAGGGTTTTGCCGTCGTCGCGTCGGAGATTTCATCGCTGGCGAGCCAGACAAGCAGCGCTACGGTTGAGATCACCGATCTGATCAATAATGTTTCGGCGGAACTGAAAGCCGTTGTCGATATGCTCCAGAAACTGGAAGATAGCAATAAGATCCAAGGGGAGAAGGCGGAGAGAGCCGTTGAGAGCTTTAAGGGTATCGACAGAGCCGTCAAGGAAGTCGGCGAGCAGTCGGCGTCTCTGGAGCGCGCCGTAAACGATCTTGCGGTCGCGAACGGGGAGATCGTGGAGAATATCCAGACGATTTCCGCGATCACGGAAGAGGTTACGGCACATTCCAGCGAGACATACAGCAGTAGCGAGGAGAATGACCGGACGGCTTCTGAGGTAATGGAGCTGGTTAATCGGTTGAATAGTCTTGCGCAGGAGTTAAAGCAGGACAAATAAAGCAGAAAGAATCGAGGCATAAAGATAATGGAAATCAGACAGGCAGAAATGCTGAATCATTTTGAAACGGGGATTTTCGCGGCTCTGGACGAGAAGAAAGAGCAGATGATGAAATCCGGGAAGAAGGTCTATAATCTGTCGGTGGGAACGCCGGATTTTAAACCGCAGCAGCATATCATGGACGCGCTGGTGGAGGCGGCGAAAGATCCCGCGCAGTATGTGTACGCGCTCCGTGACCTGCCGGAACTTTTGGAGGCGGTGAAGGATTATTACCGGGAGCGTTTCGGCGTGGAGGTGGAGACGGACGAGATCACGTCGATCCACGGTTCCCAGGAGGGTATCGGACATATCGGAATGGCGCTGACCAGTCCGGGGGACGCGGCGATCCTTCCCAATCCGGGATATCCGATTTTTGAAGCGGGAGCGTATCTGGGCGGAGCGGAATTGTATTTTTATCCCCTTACGGCGAAGAACGATTATCTGCCGGAGTTTGATAAAATTCCCGAGGACGTGGCGCGCAGGGCGAAGTTTATGATCCTTTCCTATCCGTACAATCCTGTCTGTGCCGTGGGTACGCCCGAAATGTACCGGGAAGCCATTGCTTTCGCGAAGAAGTACAATATTATCCTTATCCATGACAACGCCTATTCCGATATTATTTACGACGGCGTCAAGGGCGGGTCGTTTTTGTCCTATGAAGGCGCGAAGGAAGTGGGCGTGGAATGTTTTTCCCTGTCCAAGTCTTTTAACGTGACAGGCTGCCGGATTTCTTTTGTCGTGGGAAATAAACAGGTGATCGACGCGATCAAGCTGCTGCGTTCCCAGATTGATTTCGGTATGTTCCTTCCGATCCAGAAAGCGGCGATAGCGGCGCTTCGGGGACCGAGGGACGCGGTTGTAAAGCAGTGCGGGGAATATCAGAAGAGAAGGGACGCTCTTTGCGGGGGACTGCGCAGGATCGGCTGGGACGTGCCGGACAGTAAGGGTACCATGTTCGCGTGGGCGCCGATCCCGCCGAAGTTTAAGTCTTCCGAAGAGTTCTGTATGGCGCTTATGGAGCAGACGGGCGTGATCTGTACGCCGGGACATTCCTTTGGCTCTCTGGGCGAGGGTTATGTGCGGTTCGCACTGGTGCTGCCCGTGGAAGCCATTGAGGAACTGATCGAGGTGATTGATAAGAGCGGTATTCTGCGTTAGATAAATCCGTGCGAGGAAGCACCCGTTTCCGGGTGCTTTTCGTGTGTAACAGGAAATTGCGCAATAGCGGTGAAAGGTGAAGAAAATTATGAAAAAATTGCAGATCCGATTGGATAAAGAACTGGTATATCTTATTCCTACGGCGGTGTGGATCGTCGTAATGACGCTGATGAATTATTTCTGTGCCTCCCATATCCTTAATTC
>JAMPBI010000057.1 GCA_023666775.1 Alistipes sp.
CTATAATATAAATGACGTATTTTATTTGTAAATGTTACATTTATTTTGAAAAAAATTCCGGTTGTACAAAAATTATTTTAAGATTGTATTTTATGAACCAATAATACATATAATTTACTTGGAGGTAGCTACTATGCTTTATAATTTCTTTTATCCAAATTACATAAAGGAATATACCTTTGTCAGCGTGCTTTTTTCCTTCATCGTTACCTGCGTCGCGATCACATTATGTAAAGAAGCGCTTCCAAAAGACGGTGGACGAGCATTTGCCGTAAACGGGAAACTTTCCGCCGGAAAACCCCGCGGCGCCGGAATTATTTTTACGCTGACCTTTATCTTTTCCACCGTTTTATTTATTCCTTTAAAGTCTGAGCTGACAATATATCTGATCCTTACTCTCGCTGCCATGTTAAGCGGCTTTTTTGACGACAGCGCGCAGACTCCGTGGGGGGAATTAAAAAAGGGCATTATTGATCTGGTAATCGCGATCATGGTTGCCGTTACTTACCTTAATTTTAATTCCAACACGATCATGCTGCCTTTTATGGATACCACCGTTACCATTCCTCCGATGTTCTTCGGTTTTCTGGTCGTGGTCCTTATGTGGGTCAGCATAAATGTTACAAACTGTACGGACGGCGTTGACGGACTATGTGGAACGCTTTCCTGCATTACCCTCGCGACAATATTCGGTCTGTACTCTTACTATGGCAGCGAACCGTTTATCCGTCATACGATCCTGCTTTTGATCGTTTCCATTCTCGGATATTTATGGTTTAACGCGGCACCGAGCAAATTACTGATGGGGGACGCGGGCTCCCGCGCGATCGGTCTGTTTATTGCCATTGCCGTTTTAAAAACAGGAAATCCTCTGTTTTATATTCCCGCCGCGATCGTGATCATTATCGACGGGGGACTGGGACTGATAAAGGTTTCCCTGCTCCGGTTCTTCAAGATCCGGATCCTGAAAAATACAAGGACGCCGATCCATGACCATGTACGGAAAAATAAAGGCTGGTCCGATACTCAGGTCGTTCTCCGGTTTGCCATTATCCAGACGGTTATATCAGCGAGTATTCTTTATGCGCTGCATTAAAAAATTTTCCTATTTGAATATTGAAAAGATGTTCAAGATTATTATAATATAATTATATCAAAAAATGTATAGCCAACAGGCGGTAAGGAGGAAATTATGAGCGTATACGTAGTAACAGGCGGCTCCAGCGGAATCGGAGCTGCCGCGGTAGAAACCCTGAAAAAAGAGGGACATGAAGTAATCAATGTGGACCTTAAAAACGGCGATATCTGCGCCAACCTTGCAACTCCTGAGGGAAGGCAGACTGCCATCGACGGAATTTATGAAAAATGTCCGGACGGTCTGGACGGAATTATCTGCAATGCCGGTGTTTCAGGAAACTGCGGTAATCTGGAACTGGTTATCTCGCTGAATTATTTCGGCACGGTAAAACTCGCGAGAGGCGTGTTTGATCTTCTCGCGAAAAAAAGGGGAAGCGTTGTTGTAACCGTTTCCAACACCATTTCACAGGGAACCGGAAGAATGGATATCGTTGACCTTTTAAATAACGTAGGCGATGAACAGAGAATACGGAATATCGTAAAAAATCTGGACGCTTCCAACCAGACGGTTGGACAATCTATCTATATGGCAACCAAATACGCGCTGGCAAGATGGGTAAGAAGAATGTCTTCTTCATGGGCAGCCAGGGGAGTCCGTGTTAATGCGGTCGCGCCGGGAAATGTACGCACTGCCATGACAAACTCTTTAAGCGACGCGGCAAAATTCGCGGTAAGCGCGCTGCCGATCCCGGTACGGTATGGTTCTGACGCATTGATGGATCCGGAAGAGATCGCCGAGTCTATGAAGTTTCTCCTTTCCAATTCCGCAAGGGGCATAAATGGAATTATTTTATTCACAGACGGCGGAACCGATGCTTTGTTAAATTCAGAAAAAGTATATTAGGAGGAGAAATAATATGAAAGCGATTGAAAAATATATTAACGCATTAGAGAAATGTGATAACAAGGCGCTTGCTGATATCTTCGCGCCGGACGGCACGCTTCGCGACTACTGTCCAAACAGCACCGGACGTCAGGAATATCATGTTTATGGCAGGGAAGCCATTGATATGTTTTTTAAAAACAAATTTTCCTTCCGTCAATACCTGATATCCGACGCCGAAATCGTAAACGACACTCAGGCGGAATTTGTAGCCTCCATCGGCGGATACTATGTAATGGCGATCGCGACGGTCAGAAGAGTGGACGAAAACGGTCTTATCACAAGACTTACCGTCCGTCCGAAATAATACGGTCCCATCAAAATATAAAACGGAGCGGCATACTTTAAAAGTATACTGCTCCGTTTTCTCTATTTTGTTTATCCCTGCTGTACACGGAATATGATATTTTTATACCGGTCTAACGCAGACAACAGTAACATTCCCAAAACGCCACAGACAATGATCTCTCCGGCGCCCACCGTAATTATCATGTACCAGACCGCGTCCGGCGCTCCGTATCCAAATTTTAACACAAACGGCACAATAAGCGTATTGGCTAAGATCGGCGGTACCGCGGCAAGCCATCTTAATCCTGCCCTGCCAACCAGATACGTTCCTACTGCGCCGATCAACGTCGCGATACTTCCGAAAACTACGTCCGCCAGAATTGCCCCGTGCAGGAAATTCGCGAGAAAACACCCCACAAACAATCCCGGTATTGCCGCCGGTGTAAAGAACGGCAGAACCGTCAGCGCTTCGGCGATCCGAAACTGTATCGGTCCAAAACTCCAGTAGTCAAACACAAACACCAGCACAACATAAATCGCGGCAATCATGGCTGCCTGCAACATGTAAGTTACTTTTTCGTTTCTCATATTCAATTGCTCCTTAGTTTTATTTTACGTCAGGATGGTTTCGAACTGACGTTATCTATAACGATAATTTAGTTATCGTCATATTTATTCATTAAATCGTCCACCTCGGAAGTTCCGAATTTCTCCAGCGGCGTATTTAAAATCCGCTCCTGCTGATCCGCCTCTTCCTTCTTTCTCTTCTGCTTCTTCTTCCACCAAATAAAGAAAATAATTACTATAATAATGACAGCAATAGCAATAATCCCTATTCTTTTTGTCTTCTCTCGTTCCACTACATCATCTAGAAGTGTAGAATAATCGACAAGCACAACCCACGCCTGAATACCCGAAGCATCATAAAACGCCCGTAAGCCGTCTACCAACTTGTTCTCGTCCGCCATCTTAATCCATTCCAGCTTATCTTCCCAACACCGACGATTAAACGGCTTATCATTTGAAATAGAATTTCTCATCTCATATGCTATATCCCTAAAAGAATAACCAAGCCATTCCGCGTCGGAGTATTTCTCATTATCATAATAATAACCATCATAGATGTCCCAGAAACGATCCTGCATATTATCATCAAAAACCTTAACTGCCTCATCTCCTATGATCATTATAGCAGTATCTTCTTCTGACTTTTCAAGATATGCGTAATAGAGTAAAACATAGTTCTCATCATTACCAAAATTCTCACTATAATACTTCTGCGCCTTTTTAAAAACAACATCTTCATCAATACCTTCAATGGTATTACTGCCGTACTGATTACCGTAAGATGAATTGGACGTTCTCATCGATCCGTATATGAACGCTAAAATAACGCATATAATAATCAACGTAACCATATAGGAGAGGATACTGTCCAGACAGCCTCTCGGTCTGGCTCCGCCGCTATAATAAATATGTGTTCTCGGCGGTCTTGGCGGATGCGGCGCGTAATACGGCCCCCCCGGTCCGAAATTCGGTCCCGGTCCATGATTTGACTGCGGTCCCGGACCAAAATTATTAAAATTACCACTCGGTCTGTTTGGTCTGCTGCTTGAACTAAAACTGCTGCTTGAATGTGAACGCGAGCTGGAATGTGAACTACCGCTGCGCATACCGCCTCCGCCACTGGTTCTTCCCGGTCTACCCATCTTATATTTCTCCTCGTCTTTTTTAATGATCTGTATCTATTTTACACCAGTTCCCGATTTTCAGCAATACAGACCTTTTAACAATGCAATTTCCTTCGCGTATCCTTCCAGTTCGTTCGGCGTCTCGAGATAAAACGGCAAATGCTTTAGCTTCGGGTGGTTGATGATACGCTCCATGGCGTCAACGCCGATACTTCCCTCCCCGATTTTTTCGTGACGGTCCTTGTGGCTCTCAAAAGGATTTTTGGAGTCGTTTAAATGGATCGCTTTCAGCCTGTCCAGCCCGATCACATGATCAAATTCCTCAATCACCTCGTCCAGATGATTTACAATATCGTAACCTGCGTCATAGACATGGCAGGTATCAAGGCAGACTCCCATATGGTCCTTTAATTCTACCCTGTCAATGATCGTCCTCAGCTCCTCAAAAGTCCTTCCGATCTCCGAACCTTTTCCCGCCATGGTTTCCAGCAGTACCGTTGTCGTCTGCTCCGGTTTCAACACTTCATTTAACATGGAAACAATATAATCTATTCCCGTCTCAACGCCCTGTCCCACATGGCTTCCCGGGTGAAAATTATATAAATTGCCGGGAACATATTCCATTCTCAGCAGGTCGTCCGCCATCGTTTCCCTTGCGAACTCTCTTGTTCTCTCATCGGCGGACGCTGCGTTTAGGGTATACGGCGCATGGGCAAGAATAATATCGATCCCGTTTTCCCTGCACAACGTCCGAAACGCTTCCACATCTTTTTCATTGACCGCCTTTGCGCTCCCGCCTCTGGGATTTCTTGTAAAAAACTGGAACGTATTCCCTCCTATGGAAAGAATTTCCTTCCCCATATGCTCAAATCCCTTTGAAGCAGATAAATGACATCCTATTTTCAACATCTGTTTACTCCTTTACTCTTCCAGCAGGCTTTGGTAAATATCTCTTTTCGATACGCCCCTGTCCTTCGCCGCCCGTTTCATAGCTTCTTTTTTGTCCATGCCCTGTTCCGTATACATCGCGACATGTTCTTCAACGGTCATGGAAAGGAAATTTTCCTGCCGTTCCTTTTCGATTTCCTCGATCTTCTTCCCCGCGATAACAAGCACATACTCTCCCCGCGGTTCATTTTGACCATAATACTCCAGTGCGTTCCCGATCGTCGTGTAAAACATATTTTCATATGTTTTTGTCAGTTCCTTACATATGGAAAGTTCCCTGTCGTCTCCCAGATATTCCGAAAGTTCCGTCAAAGTCCGTATAAGATGGTGCGGCGCTTCATAGAGGATTATGGTTCTTGTTTCACGCGCCATTTCCTCCAAAACGCGCTTATGTTCCTTTTTATCGGCAGGCAGGAACGCCTCAAACGCAAACCGCCTTGTTTCCCTGCCCGACATCGTGAGCGCCGTAATGCATGCCGCCGCCCCCGGAAGGGACGTTACGGTTATCCCTGCCTGTATGCACTGTCGGACCAGTTCCTCACCGGGATCGGAAATTCCCGGCGTTCCCGCGTCTGTTATCACCGCGACATTAACTCCCGCACGCATTTTATCCACAAGATGTTTCGCTTTTTCCACTTTATTATACTCATGGTAACTGGTCATCGGCGTTTTAATTCCGTAATGATTTAACAGCTTTATGCTGTGTCTGGTATCTTCGGCGGCTATCAGATCAACCGATTTCAGCGTATTTAAAACACGAAACGTAAGATCCTCCAGATTGCCGATAGGAGTTGCGCACAAATATAATTTCCCGCACTGATTTTCTTCCATACTACTCCTTATAGTGGATATCCCACAATTCCTGCGTGTATACCCCCTGCTCCTTATATACGACAAGCGGACTTTCAACCTTAACCATGGATTTCGCCCCCCGCACCGCGTCGATCAGAACCATGTTTGCCTCCTTGTCCACAAACGGGTGGACAAAACGGACCCGCTTCGGTTCTAACTTATATCTGGTAAGCGTATCAAAAATTTCGATGAGGCGGTGAGGGCGATGTATCATATAAAAATGTCCGTTTACTTTAAGAAGTTTTGACGCTTCTCTCACGACGTCTTCCAGCGTACATAAAATCTCGTGCCTCGCGACCGCCTTATGGCTGTCGGGATTGGTCAGCCCGTGATTTTCATTCATATATGGCGGATTACTGGTCACAACGTCATATTTTCCCGCGCCAAAAATTCCTGACGCCTCCTTAATATCGCCCTGCACGATCTCCACTTTCCCCGAAAGACCGTTCATCGCCACGCTCCGCCGCGCCATTTCCACATTGATCTCCTGAATTTCAAGGCCATATAAATGGGAACCGCCGTACCTTGCCTCCATCAGCATAGGAATAATGCCATTGCCCGTACCCAGGTCAATGGCACTGTCCGTCTTATCCATTCTGGCAAACGCCGATAACAAAATAGCGTCGATACCAAAACAGAAAATCTTCGTATTTTGTATGATCCTGTATCCCTTGCGTCCCAGATCGTCCAGACGCTCATCCTCCCTGAGATTATTCGTCATCGAGCTTTGATTTCCCTTCCTTTTTTTCCAAAGCCTCCAATGCCTTTAATTCCTCATCATTAATATTCATCTTGTCACGACGGTGTTTCTGTTTAAATTTCAACTCGGAAACCTTGTATTCCCTCAGTTCCTTCTCGTCATTCTCCAGAGTGATCAGAACCTTTACCTGCTGGCGGAGTACGCTGACGCTGCTCACTTCTCCCTTGAAACCGTCTACGGTCTTTACCTCGTCCCCGATATCCGGCAGCCGGCTGTTTAAATATTCGTAAGTTTCCTGCTCGTTTTTAAGGCAGCACATCAATCTTCCGCACACGCCGGAAATCTTGGTAGGATTCAGCGATAAATTCTGTTCCTTCGCCATGCGGATCGAAACCGGCGCAAACTCCGGAAGAAATGTATTACAGCATAACTCTCTTCCGCAAATACCGATCCCGCCCATGATCTTCGTCTCGTCCCTCACTCCGATCTGGCGGAGTTCAATCCTCGTCTTAAAAACAGCCGCGAGATCCTTTACCAGCTCTCGGAAATCAATCCTTCCGTCTGCCGTAAAATAAAATAATACTTTATTATTATCAAAGGTATACTCTGCTTCGATCAGTTTCATCTCCAGACCGCGCCTTTTGATCTTGTCAAGGCAGATCTGAAACGCCTCTTTTTCCTTTTCCCTGTTCCTTGCTTCCTGCGCGTCATCTTCTTTTGTAGCGATCCGCAGCACAGGCTTCAACGGCAAAACAACGCTGTCGTCCGTTACTTCTTTCAGCGGAAGGACCACCTCGCCATATTCCACGCCTCTCGCGGTTTCCACAATAACATGCATTCCCTTTTCTATCTGTAAATTCCCCGGCGCGAAATAATAAACTTTACCGGCTCTCCGAAATCTTACTCCTATAACTTTAACCATTATCCTTCTCCTTTATGGTCAGCATCATAAGCTCCATCGCCAATTCAAAATTAACATTGGCTGCCAACCTTATCTTTGCCACGTCCATCGCCTTCAAAATACGGTTCAATCCGTCATAAGAACGATCCGTGGCGTCTTTCCTGATATATTTTAATTCGTCCTTAAAAATCACTAAATTCGCGTCGTTTGTGCTTTTATAGATCAGCACGTCACGATACCACATCATCATAAAATCAATATAGTCCTCTATGCTTAACTTATGCTCCGCCGCGTCTTTAACCGCGTCAACCACTTCCGTAAGCTCCATCTCACCGATATATTTTAACAGATGAAGCACTCTGTCCTTTAACTCATTAAAATCCGATGAAGTCGCGATACTGATCGCTCTCCCCAGCCTTCCCTGAGCAAACGCCGCTGCGAAACGCGCCTGGTAATCCGGTATATGTTCCTTTGTCATAAGATACGTTTCAATCTCTTTATTGGAAAGAGGCTTTAAATTCAGCGTAACACATCTTGAAAGGATCGTCGGCAGAAAACTGTCCGCATTTGTGGTAAGCAGCATGATTATCCCGTATGCCGGCGGTTCCTCGATTGTTTTCAACAGAGCGTTCTGCGCCTGTACCGTCATTTTCTCCGCCTCGTCGATGATATACACCTTATATCTGCTGCTGTATGGCTTGATCAATATATCGCTGTTGATCTGCAAACGCACGTCTTCCACACCGATACTTGCCGGTTTCTCATGCCCCACCCAGATAATATCCGGCTGGTTGCCGCTTTCCGCCTGAATGCAGGAATGACATTTTCCGCACGGTTCCGCCGCGCCTTCCTCACACTGTACCGTCTGCGCAAAAACAGACGCAATGGTTTTCTTTCCGATCCCCTGCGCTCCGTTTATTATATAAGCATGTGAAATTTTATCCATCTGAATGGCATTTTTTAAATGCTCTTTTATTTTGTCATGTCCGACAATCGCGTCAAAACCCGGCATTCTTTTCCCTCTTTTTCCATACAGAATAAACTTAAATCGTTATATCCAGAAGCAATCCCTGAATTTCATTAACCTTTTCCAAAACCGCAATATTATCCTTCTCGTCTTTCAACAATTCTCCCGCAAGATCGTCAAGATTTTTATCAACAAGTTTTACTATTCCATATACTCTATGCCTTCCTCTTCTGTCAAGAAAGTTCTCTCTGGAAAATTCGTGGGAACGGTTTACGATTTCGTTCATAAAACCCTTGACCAGTTCACGATACCTGCGCATATCACGGATATCCATATGCTTGGCGATCTTTTCTCCCTGCGCCGTGATATCTTCCATTAAAGAACTTAAACGCTTCTGTAAATCCTTCTCCTCGATGTTACTGATCAGCGTAAACCGAAACGTATCATTGGTATTTGGCACGTTCGTCTGTGTCTTGGCAGGCGCCGCCTGCTGTACCTCGTTTACCTTAATTTCCATATCCATATACCACACCTCCTCTAGTATACCATAAATCCGATCATTTACCTAGAATTTTTTGTCTGACCGCCGCCGGACATATTTTCTTCGATCGCCTGCGCCACTTTCCGAATACAATCTCCGATATCTCCCTCATTAAGATATCTTTTATAAATGCCCGCCTGCAAAAGATTTTCTTCGCTGAAATCCTCGCTGTCTGCCAGAAATCTCCTGCACATTTCCTTGTATCTCGGCATTTTCTGCTTGCGCTCTCTTTTCAGCGCGCGTTCCAGACGAATCCCGTCGTCTACTTCTATATATATCGGCATAATAACATCTTTTCCGTAATATTCACAAAATTTCTTATAAACTTCCAGCGTTCCGATCACAAGATACCGCTCTCCGCCCGGATTAACGCGGCCGTCATCGACCGTAAAATACTTCCAGACGCCGTCAACCGTGTTATATTGGCGCATTTCAATGATCTTTCCGCTCTTCTCATATTGAAGCGCCGTCTCATCATCTACAAAATGATACTCCACGCCGTCCGCCTCGCCAAGCCTCCGCGGTCTTGTCGTATACATTATGATCCGATGGAGATTTAATTCCTCCATCTCTAATAATGCCTTATAAATATGATCTTTTCCACTGGAACTTTTACCCATAATACAAGCTATCTGATACATAAAATCCGTTCTCCTATCCCGTCCGCAAAACCCTTAATCTCAATTCCCGCTTTCCTGCTCTTTTCCATCTGCGAAACCAGTTCTTTCGTCAGCAGTTCTCCCGGATAAACAAGCGGTATCCCCGGAGGGTACGCATACAGCGCTTCCTGCGCAACTCTCCCGATACACATGGTCCGGTCTACAAACTCACCCTCCGCCTCCAACGCTTTTGAAGGCTTCATCTTTACCTCTGCCT
>JAMPBI010000058.1 GCA_023666775.1 Alistipes sp.
GTTTCACCGCGTATTTGGCAAGCTGCGTCTTTGCCAGATAGCTTGCCCCGGAGAACGCCGCCGTTACCGCTATGTTGATCCCGGCATTGACAACGATCGCCTCTCCCGCGCTTTCATCGCCGGACTGGTACGCGAACAGGTTGTCCATGTTTGCCTTGTATTCTTCCACGGCAAGGACAAACAGGGTGACGCATAATAGCAGCGTTCCCACACCGAGAAGGCTTCCGATGACTCCGCCAAGTTCCAGTCCCGCAAGGGCAAGTTCCGTCAGCCCGAGGCTTTCCGCCATGTCCACGGACGCCGCGATCAGGTTTACCAGATAGGCGGAGCCTACCGTAAAGCTGCCGGAGCCACCGTTTGTGCTTCCTCCGGCGAGTCCGCCGTTTATCATGTATTGTCCCGTATAGTGGTCTTTTTCGAGGACGATGTAGGCGGTTCCGCTCCAGTCGCCGATTGTTACGTTATTTTGTGGAATTATAACAAGTTTTCCTGCTAAAACCTCGCTTTTTACTGCACTCAGAACGTTTGGTGTAACCGACAGTGTTTTTAATGTTTCATTCGCGTTTTTATCGGTTATGGCAAGGATCGGATTATCGCTTTCGTATGCTTCGTTCAGTATGCTTACCGTGGATACGGACGGCTGACCCGTGATTTCCTCCCAGATGGCGCTTTCATATGCGGAGGACATCATTCCCGACGCCAGCATGTATTGCTTCACGTCTTCGTCGTTTCCGTTGTTTGACGCCGCCATATGGAAATCCAGGTCGATGTCGGTATAGAGCGTTCCGTCCGCTATTCCCGTAAGTTCCCCGTTTTCATATTCCGGTATCACGCGGTATCCCAGCATTCCCACGCTCAGGGAGCGTGCCTGGCTGATTTCCATTTCCTCCGCCATGATACGGTCGGCTATGTCTACCTGCGCAAAGTACATTTTCCCTGCATAATCTAATAATACACCAAGATACTCGTCCGTGTATATATTTTTTTCCGATACGGAGGACGATATGGTCTTTAATTCATTGGTTACTTTTTCCAGTTCTTTTGAAGTTATGGTCTGTGTATCGGTTACTATGGCATGTATTCCGCCTGCATACAGCGTATTTTCAATGACGTTTTTTCTGTTCCCCGACTGCACGGTCATGGTGAAATGGTGTTCGGAACCTTTTTCCATAAGGCTTCCTGCCGCTACGGTCTTACCGTCAAGTTTTAATTCCGGTCTTACAAGTCCGTCCTGTTCCGTATAAACAAGCGTCAGGCGTTTATTGTACAGTTCGCGGGAGCGGAACGTTATGCTGCTCTTCGGACCCAGCACAAATGTTATGCTGTCTTCCGCGCCGTTGTACTCCTCACTGCGGTTTATCTCTCCCACGGTTTCATACGGGAGGGAGAGCGGAAGATATGCCAGTTCCTGTTGCGCGATCTTGCGGCTTACTATGTACAACTGCGAATGTTCTTCCACGAATTTTTTTACGAACGCTTCCGTGCTTCCGATCTGCGCGGTATGGTCATATATGCTGTCAACGTCCTCATATGTTTTTATCCCCGCGTCCATCGGCACCCATACATATTCGCCTCCGCAGTTTCCCGCGCCTCTGTAATCCGTATATGGAAGGTAACATTCTATCCAGGTATGTGGTATTTCAAAATATACCGTCCCGCCCTCTTCGTTATCCACGATGGATACGGAATATCCCGACAGCGCGAAGATATGCGCCGCCGTCTTTAGGTCCTTTCCGGTCATTCCTGCGGCAATTTTTTCATCGATGCGGATCGTTCCCGACACATAGCGGGTCTCGTACCCTGCCGCGTTGAGCATTTCGGAGAGCAGGCAGGCAATATCCACGTCATTTCCCGCAAGGCTGTCATATGCAGCCTCCGCTCCCTTTCTCATATCACCGTAATATTCGTAATTGATATTGTTTCTGACATAATTATAAATCGCCAGCGGCGTTTTTAGTTCTTCCGCCTTCGCGTACAGATCCATTCTCGGCGCGGCAATATCCGCCGCCGTCATAATGCCGTCTGTCTGTTCCTGTGCCAGTACCGTCTGACACTCCCCGGTAAAATAATCCGTCATTGTCGTTGTAAAAACAATGACTGCCGTAAGTAATACGGATATCCACTTTTTTATCTTATTCTGCATTGGTATTCTCCTGACTGATCTGTATTGTTGTTCCCTGTATCATGATCCGTTTGGCAATGATACTTCCTGTAAACTGCATGTCCTGCACATTGATCGTTACGGTTCCGTTCGGCGCGTAGATCAACCCCCGTCCCTCTAATTTTGACGCGTTAATGCTGATATCGCCGTTTACCGAATAAAGAACCACATTTTTCTCCTGACCGCATATCACGCTGCCTGCCCCAATATTGACTGTATTATCACACATAAGCGGCGCGTTGAGTACCAGATCCGGGCAATATGCGCCCGTTGTCGTCACGCACCATGTCGGATCATTGATCTGCGTGCTTTCATATACATTCAGGACCTCTATGTTTTCCGGTCCTCCCATGTCCGCGAGTATGCCTTCATGTAACGATGGCATTTCCACCGCTTCGCTATGTTCCGTTCTCTCCCCTGTCGCCGTATTTCCGGTGTATAAGTTGATCTGTCCCGCTGCCGTGACATTTCCTTTCATTGCGACGCCGGAACCCGCGCAGGTTATGTTTCCGCCGGAATATACGTCCTGTTCCACGTTAAGTTCGCTGATATACGCCGTTACGTCCTCCGCTCCGAATAATCCGTATCCGGTTCCGTATATATCCGGCTGCGCGCTTTCTGCTTCCGGTATCTCAAAAACCAGCTCGCTGCTTATATTTCCCGCGTAGTCCGCGGCGCATATATGCAGATAATATTTCTTTTCCGTGTCCGTTTCCGGCAGTTCATACCGTATGATCCCGTCCTCCTGCCAAATGAGTTCCTGACCGTCCATATCCTCTCCGGCGCTTTCGTTTTCGCTGACGAGAACCAGATATCCGGCAATACCGGAAGTCACCGTGGTTTCCACAATGTTGGATTCCCGTTTCATGTTATCCAATCCATCACCCTGCGGCACCGCTTCAATGTAATAGCGGTAGTCCGTTCCGAAATCCTCCGCCGCCACGGATATTTCCAGCATATTTCCGTTTCTTGCCGTTACCGTTCCTTCGCTGATGACAGGCGGTTTTAAATCATACGCCGACTTGTCTGCCGCCTGTGTATCGTTTGTCAGCTGTTTCAAGTAAAAGAGCGTGTTGGCTAGGATCTTACGCTCATCGTCCGTCGCCTTTCCGTTACTATGTCCGGTCTGGATCATCGCAAGCTGATTATGGGAAAACAAATATGCATTTGCGCTTGCGCCGCTTACGCTGTCATAAGCTCCGTCCAAGGTAAATTCCATCCAGACCGTAGCCTTTGTCGTTCCGCCGGTATACTGGCTATTTGCATGTGTCGTCGGTACCGTAAGGATCCCTTCGATTTTCCACGGATAGCTTGTTAAGAAGCCCGTATTGACTACTTTTACTTTATTGTCAAGAACCCAGTAGTTTCTGTCTATTATTTTGATCCCCAGCGGTTCCTCAAATTTTCTGAAATACTTCCAGCTTGGAACAACCGTATCATGCCCGAAAAGGATCCCTCTTCCGCTCTCCATAAATTTTACCGTCGCGTTATAAGACTGTTCGTTTAGGTCTTTGTATGCATTGGAATCATAAATGCCGAAAACAAGCACGTCATATCGGTACATGCCCTCCTCGTTCAGCAGATATTTTTCCGGTTCACGGTTATAATCGTCAATCGGTACCGTGTCTATTTCAAACAATCCCTTGCCCGCTATTCCTTCTCCGTTCTGAAGTTCCGCCGCCATCCATTCTTTAAGATAGTTTTTTGCCGCCGGACACGGATAAACATTCAATACCCTTACTTTCTCCTCGCCGTCCCAGGAAGATCTTGTCTCAAATTCCCCGTTTTCCGTCGAACGGTAAATACGGTATCCGTACCTGTAAAACTCATTGGTAATATCATTCCATTCCAGGCAGACGCCTTCCTCTCCGGAACCGGTCAGGTCAAGCTGCACTTCGTCTACCGACGCCTTCTGCACCTTTAAAGGTTCCTCTGTCACTCCCACGCATGCTCCGTTCACATACAGCGTCACTCTCAGAGCATAATCCGATCCCGTTTCTCCTTTTACGCTAACAAGACCTTCCGGTTCTGCCATTCCTTCCGACGCGGATAATACGATTTCTTTCTCCGAAACCGTCTCCGCTTCCCCGTTTCGCATTAATTCTATCCGGATCTGTCCGTTCTGATCCCGGTTTGTTTTATAATGAAAAACCGTCCGGGTTTTGATATCGGTTTCCAATCCGTCGTATACAACATAAGCGGATAACAGCGTACTCATATCTCCGCCATAAAAATACGGCTGGTTCTGTTTTTCCAAAAAGCGTATAAAATATACGGCACAAAGCGTTGCCTGTAAATTCCCCGAAAAACTCCCGTCTTCTTCCTGATGTTCGGTAAGCCACTTCACAGCGTCTTTTAGATCCACATTTTCTTCCATGGCTTCAAGGAACATATATTGTACGCTCCATGCCGGGTTTTCTCCATAAAAATCGGCATTTTCCCGGATATACGCAAAAAGACGTCCGATCCACTCCGCCTCTGACCCATTGCCCGCATATGTCCGGTATGCCGCGGCAGTTAAGGCAATTTTCAGACTAAGCCCGCGGTCTGACCCGCTTTCGGCAGTATACCCAAATCCTCCGTCATCATTTTGTACTGCCGCAAAATAACCGAGCAGCCGTTCCGCTTCTCTGCCGCAGGTTTCACCGCCGGCTGTCTTTCTGACCAGGCATTGCAGCACAAGCATACTGTCCAGCGTATCGCTCATATAGTCACTGTTTAATCCAAATCCCCCGTCTTTGTTCTGTCCTTTTAAGATTTCCCGTAAAATCTCTTCGCTTCCTTCTGCCAGAAAAACGCGGGCAAGGATATCGTAATTCGTTTCCATTGTTTCCGCTTTTTCTTTTAACCATAAGGCGGTTTTGTCAGGTATTTTGTTTTCCGTTAATGCCATCAGCGCCGCCACGTCGCAGGTATCGTTGATCAGTCCCGTATCTCCGAAACTTCCGTCCTTATTCGCGCCGGAAAGGATCCAGTCCTCGGCTTTGCGCTCCTGCTCATTCAATGTCCGTTCTTCCGTACTGCCGTCCGCTTTGCCGCTGTCCGCCGCGTAAACGGATTTCCCGTCCGTACCGAATGAAACCAGTATGGCTGACACACATATCCATGCCAGAAGTCTTTTCCATACCTTTTTCTTGTTGTTTTTCATCTTCTTCCTCCTTCATACAGAAATTTTTCTGCTAAAACATAAAAACACCACGGAACAGGACGGTAATTCCCTGCCTGTTCCATGGTGTTCATTCCGGTTAAAACAAATCTCTTCTATAATAATATATTTCCGTGTCTGTTAAACCCCTCACGCAACAAACATTTATCCTGTCCGTAAAATGTTATGGCTTACGATATCATTTTATCTTGTGGCTTGTCAATATATTTTTTAAATTTTTTATAACCGCTCGGGATTGTTCGTCACATTTTTAACTTTTCGTATATTTTTAACAAAAATTGTTAAAAAATAACGATTGTACTTCAAAAAATCCACAAAGCCATATTGACTTGTATACACTCTTAAACTATAATGGGTATACAGAATTAAAGCGTTGGATACCATATATACAGCGCATAATTATTATATTAAATCATAGGAGGTCATTTACAAAATGAGAGAAGAATGGAATGGTTTTGTAGGTGGTAAATGGGAATCAGAAATCGATGTCAGAGATTTCATCCAGAAGAACTATACACCATATGATGGAGATGAAGCTTTCCTTTGCGGACCTACAGCTAACACAACAGCTTTATGGGATCAGGTAATGGAACTAACCAAGACCGAACGTGACGACGAGCATAAAGGTGTTCTTGATATGGATACCAAGATCGTATCTACGATCACCTCTCACGGTCCGGGATATCTTGACAAGGATAAGGAGACTATCGTAGGTTTCCAGACAGATAAGCCTTTCAAGAGATCTATGCAGGTTTACGGTGGTCTTAACATGGCTAAGGCTGCTTTAACAACCAACGGTTACGCTATGGATCCTGAAGTTGAAGATTTCTTCAAGAAACACAGAAAGACTCATAATGACGGTGTATTTGATGTTTACACACCGGAGATGAGACTTTGCCGTACCAATCACATTATCACAGGTCTTCCTGACGCTTACGGACGTGGACGTATCATCGGCGACTACAGAAGAGTTGCTCTTTACGGTATCGACAGATTGATCGAGGATAAGGAATATCAGAAGTCCATTACCGACGGCGAGATGACGGATCACGTTATCCGGCTCCGCGAGGAATTGTCTGAGCAGATCAAGGCCCTCAAGGAAATGAAAGTTATGGCTGAATCTTATGGCTGTGACATTTCCAAGCCTGCTACAAACGTACAGGAAGCAATCCAGGCAACTTACTTTGGCTATCTTTCAGCAGTTAAGGAGCAGAACGGCGCAGCTATGTCACTTGGCCGTACTTCTACTTTCCTTGATGTATACGCAGAAAGAGATATCAAGGCAGGTAAATTTACAGAAGAACAGATCCAGGAATTTGTAGACCACTTTATCATGAAGCTGAGATTAGTTAAGTTTGCGCGTACACCGGAATACAACGCGTTATTCGCGGGCGACCCTACCTGGGTAACCGAGTCGATCGGCGGTATCGGTATCGACGGCAGACACATGGTAACTAAGATGTCTTTCCGTTTCCTGAATACGCTGAACAACTTAGGCACGGCGCCGGAACCAAACATGACGGTTCTCTGGTCAACAAGACTTCCAATGCCTTGGAAGAGATTCTGTGCTAAGATGTCAATTAAGACTTCATCTTTCCAGTATGAGAACGATGACTTAATGAGAGTAACGCATGGTGATGACTATGCTATCGCATGCTGTGTATCTTCCATGAGAGTCGGTAAGGAAATGCAGTTCTTCGGAGCAAGAGCAAACCTTGCCAAGTGTTTATTATATGCTCTTAACGGCGGTGTTGACGAGTGTACGGGCGTACAGGTTGGTCCTAAGTACAGACCGGTTGAAGGCGATGTACTCGACTATGATGATGTAATCGCTAAGTACACGGATATGATGGAATGGTTAGCGGGCGCTTATGTTAATACCCTTAACGTAATCCACTATATGCATGACAAATACTGCTATGAGAGATCACAGATGGCTCTTCACGACAGAGACGTTAAGAGATATTTCGCTACCGGTGTTGCAGGTCTTTCCGTAGTCGCAGACTCCTTATCCGCTATCAAATATGCTAAGGTTTCTGTAAAGAGAAGCGATGTTGAGATCACTAAGAAGGTTAAAAATCCTCAAACGGCTAAGTCTGAAGTTAAAGTAATCGGCGTTGCCAAGAACGTTATCACCGGATTTGATATTGACGGTGATTTCCCTAAGTACGGCAACAATGATGACAGAGTTGATGAGATCGCGGTTAATATCGTTAAGAAGTTCATGGCTATGATCAGAAAGCATCATACCTACAGAGACGGTGTTGCTACAACTTCGATCCTGACGATCACTTCAAACGTAACTTATGGTAAGAATACAGGTTCTACACCAGACGGACGTATTGCAGGCCAGCCATTTGCTCCGGGCGCGAATCCAATGCACGGTCGTGATAAGAACGGTGCTGTCGCATCTCTTTCTTCCGTTGCAAAGCTTCCGTTCAACGAGGCACAGGACGGTATTTCCAACACATTTACCATTATCCCTAACGCTCTTGGTAAGGACGATCTGGTTGTTGGTGATTTAGCTGATGTTCTTAACAAATAATGGAGCATAAGGTTATGGCTGATCAAAAGATTGACGACATTATAAATATGCTTGACAATTTTACCTCCAACGGCGGCGGTCACATGAACGTTGCCGTGGACGGTAACCAGGCTGACACAAAGACTGTCGAGACCACAAACAGCAACTGCTGTAACAAAAACATGGCTTGTATGGTTCCAACAATGCATGTTGGTATCGACGATGAATAAGGAACGTAACTTTCATTATTTTAGGAGGAAAATGAAATGGCAGAAATTAATGCAAATCAGATTGACAACTTAGTTTCCATGTTAGACGGATATGCTACAAAGGGTGGACATCATCTTAACGTAAACGTATTAAACAGAGAGACTCTGTTAGACGCTCAGGATCATCCTGAAAAATATCCGCAGTTGACAATCCGTGTTTCCGGATATGCCGTAAACTTTGTTAAGTTGACAAAAGAGCAGCAGAATGATGTTATTTCACGTACATTCCATCAGGCAATGTAATTGTGAATTTCCACATTCGATAATGTGATTATATAACCCCAAGGTTCTCATTCCTTCCTTGGGGTTATTTTTCAATAACCTTGTAAATTTATTAATAAGAGGTAACTATTATGAATGGCAGAATTCATTCGATTGAAACATGCGGAACGGTTGACGGTCCCGGCGTAAGATTTGTCATATTTGTCCAGGGCTGCCCAATGCGGTGCCTCTACTGCCATAACCCCGACACATGGGCGATGGACGGTGGAACCGAGCGCACCTGCGACGATTTATTACAACAATATAAAAACAATTCCGAGTTTTATACAACGGGAGGCATTACCGTTACCGGCGGCGAGCCGTTAATGCAGATTGATTTTCTTCTGGAACTGTTTACCAAGGCAAAGGCAATGAATATTCATACCTGTATCGACACTTCCGGTATCGCTTATAAACCGGGTAACACGGCATATAACGAAAAACTGGATAAAGTTCTTGACGTAACGGATCTTGTCATGCTTGATATCAAGCATATTGACCCGGAACAGCATAAGATATTGTGTTCTCAGCCAAACGAAGGGATCCTTGCTTTCGCCAAACATCTGGAAGAAAAAAATATTGATGTCTGGATCCGCCATGTTGTAGTCCCAAACTACACTTATAACGAAGAATATCTTCACCAGCTGGGATTATATCTGGGAACATTAAAGAATATCAAGGCATTGGACGTGCTTCCTTACCACACAATGGGAGAAGTAAAATACCAGAATCTCGGTATGGATTATCCGCTAAAAGGAATACCGCCTCTTGAAAAAGAAGATGCCATTAAAGCAAGGGATATTATCCTTGCCGGCATGAAAGAAGCCCGAAAGAATGAAAAGAATTAAAGAAATGATTGTATTATTCTATTGATTGGAATATAATTAAATGTATTACAAATAGGAGGATTTATATTATGGCATACGTTATTAATGATGAATGTGTAAATTGCGGCGCTTGTGCCAGTGCATGCCCTGTTGAGGCAATCAGCGAAGGGGACGGCAAGATGGTGATCGATCCGGAAAAATGTATTGAATGCGGATCCTGCGCTGCTGTTTGTCCTGTAGGCGCACCTAATCCACAGTAGATTTTATTTAAATAAAAAGAGTTGCTGTCAAATGCGCAGCAGCTCTTTTTTGTCTAATAAAATTCGGATGTCAGTCAATTTCCCTCTCGATCCTTCTTCTCTCCAGATTACCGAACTTCGTATACTTCGGAATCCACGCCAGCCTCACCGTACCGATCGGACCGTTCCTCTGTTTCGCGATGATGATCTCTGAAATATCTCTTTTTTCCGCTTCAATATCCCTGTTATAATAATCTTCACGGTAAATAAACATGACCACATCCGCGTCCTGCTCGATCGCTCCC
>JAMPBI010000059.1 GCA_023666775.1 Alistipes sp.
TATATGATGAGGCAAGGAATATGTGATGATGTTTATTTTGGGGATATAAAAATTATTTATTTAAGAAAAAAATTGGAGAATGTTGAAATAAATGGTAATGTTGAAGTACAGGATAATAGATTGCTGTGTAATAATATTACCGTAAAAGGCAATTTAAAAATAAAATCACAATACAATTCAGTTGGATTTGATGGAATCAATATAGAAGTAATTGGCGATATAGAGGCAAATACATCAATTTTTATTGTTAATAATTCTGATATTGATATAAAAGGAAAGATAGATGCTCCTAAGATATCATTGAATGTAAGTAGATTATCCATTGAAAAAAATAGCGATGTTGGTTATATTGATGTCGATTCCGGAACTGTAATCGTAAAAAATAATATAACCGCAAACAAAATACAGACGACAGGAAGCAATATCGCGATAAACGGTAATGTAGACTGTGATCAATTCGATATCCAAAATTTCAACGACATACGCATTGACGGTGATCTGACGACAAAGAGAATGTATTTCAATATTGATAACGAAAAGACCTCTTCCCTATTTGTCGGCGGAAACCTTGACTGCGACATTGTAAGCAGTTACTACGGCAATAGCGGCGTTGCAAACTTCACATTAGAAGCGGCAGGAAACGTCACGATAAACGAGGGTATGCGTTTAATGGACGGCTCGGATCTGATTTTCTCCGGCAAAAATTATCAGGAAGTTTATCTGGGCGCAGACTGCTATTTTGAAACGGTAACTGTAAGGAATACCAGCGAAGAAGGAATGTTCATCAACCAGCCGGTTTCCTGCAAAGACTTCACGAATGAGACAAACTGTAAGATTACTTACGGACAGGAAGGCGGCGTATACGGCTGGACGCTTCGTCAGGACACGGTTATTTACGGTGATTTAAACCTTGTCGGCGGAAATCTGGATCTTAACGGCTATAGACTGACCGTTACGGGGAATTTTTATCAAAACGGAGGAAAGATTACCAGTACAAAATATTCCTATGAACGGTTAAAAATAAACGGAAGTTACTATTATCAGCCGCAGGAAGGCGGGGATAATACGCTGACAGCGGGAACGATGGAAATCGGCGGCAATTTTATACAAAATGCGGGGGAAGTCTTTGCGACGGGAGAAGATTATACCGTATGTTTTTCTTCGGCAGCAGAGCAGCATATCAACGCGCCGGAAGCGGTTTTTGGCACATTGGAGTTTACAAACCGCAGTACGGCAGGAATTGTGGCGGATTCCACGGTATATGCCAAAAATATCATTGTCACGGATTGCAGGAAGATCACCGGTGAAAATATACATTTAACAGAAAACGGAGTCGTTACGGGGACATATCCGGGAGATCTGACGTTGGACGGGCAGACCGCAGGAAACATTGAAGTGGACGGAACGCTTACCGTTGCAGGAAAGACGGATATTTCCGGTATGGAAATCCATGCGGTCAATCTTGTTGTAACACAGCCACTGCGTGTGAATGACGGTTTTATTGTGGTGGAAAAAAATATGACGGTGACCGGCGACGGCATTTTGTACATGGAGCATGAAGCGGGAAACGTTGTGGTTGGCGGGAATTTTACCGCTATGGGAAAAGAATGTGATGAGGCGGTTTTGACGGCAGGAACGCTGGAGGTAAAAGGAAACTTTATACAGAGAAAGAACAATACGTTCTTTACGGGAGGAAGCCACCGGACCCTGTTAAGCGGAAGGGGTGTTCAGACTGTCACGATAACCGATGAGGAAAACAGCATTTTTAATATTCTCGTCATAAAAAAGAACATAAAAACCGGCTATATTTTCGCGAACGGAAACAATCAGGTCTATCGTGAGATCGTGTATGATTATGTAGATGTGGAACCACCGGCTCCGGTTAGCGGTATCAGGGCGGAAAAGATTACGACAACGGAAATCGTCATAGCTTACGACGCGGCGGAGGACGACATAGAGACGTTAGGCTATGAGATTTATCGTGACGGCGAACGCATTGCGGTCACAATGGATCTGAATTACCATGATAAAGGACTGATTCCGGGAAAGGAATACCTATATCAGGTCTATCCGTATGACATATACAACAATCTGGCGGCAGAGGCGGAGAAATTCCGTGTTTCCACAATGGAGGATACAACCCTTCCCAATCCGGTTGACACGGTATTTGTTTCCTCAAGAAGCCGTACCGATATCACGCTGGAATGGGGAATACCTTATGATGATTCGGGAATTGCCTGTTATGATATTTATCGAAACGGTGAGCTTTTTGTAAGCGGCTGGCAGGAAACAACCTATTGCGACAGGACGGTAGAAACGGACAGGGAATACCGTTATGAAATATGTGCGGTGGATCTGGGAGGAAACCGTTCCGAACAGGGAAACAGCGTTCTCACAAAACCGGTACTGCCGAGGGTATTGAGCGTAACGCCTCAGGACAGGACCGCAACAGGCGGAATATATACGGATATTCTTATTATCCTTGCGGACGATAATAACCTTTCCGAAGGGGAACTTGCGTTTTATTACCGAAAGGGCGATGAAGGTGAGTACAAGCCGGTATCGGCGCAAAAGACGGAACTGGTAAGAAACAATGCCACATCTTACCGCGGAGCGGTGCGCTTTGACCTGTCGCAGATAACGGAAAACGGGGATTATGAATTAAAGGCGGTTATTACGGACAACGGTAACAATAAGACCGATTATATTTTCCGTTACTACATTGACGTGGAAGCGCCGGATAAGGTAGAACTTACAACGGCAGAAGCGGAAAACCAGACGGTGCGGCTTAGCTGGGAAATCTGTGACAGCGGCGACTGCGAGGGATATTATATCTACCGTAAGGACGAGGAGACGGATTTTGTCCGGATCGCCGTGTTAAAAGACCGCTTTGACACGACTTATACGGACAAGAAAACGGAGACCGATAAAATTTATACCTATGCGATTACCGCGTATGATCCATTCGGAAACGAAAGCGGATTGTCCGATACCATAACCGTCACGGTAGATCCGGACAGGGAAGCTCCGGTTATTGTTTCGCTAAGTCCTGCCGACGGTACATATGGGAGAAATATTCGTATGGAAGTTTCGGCACAGGATAACATTGCGGTAACAAAAGCGGCAGTTTATTACAGGAAAAACGAGACGGAAGCCTGGGAAAAAATCACGGAGCGGTATGTGGCTTCGGGTTATGCCTGTCTGGATTTTACAATGACGGAGCTGACAGAAGGCAGTTATGATTTCATGGTAAAAGTATCGGACGGGGCAGGGAACGAAAGCGAAGGCAGCGTAAGACGATATACGATCGACCTTACGGGACCGGAAAAACCGGTTATCACACAGACGGTTTCACAGAATACGGCAGTGCAGCTGATCTGGGATTTCGAGCAGAAAAAAGATTTCTCCCATTTTGTGGTGGAGAGGAAAATACTCGGCGCGTTTATACCGGTGGGGAAAGAGTACAATACCCTTGGATATACGGTTACCGGATTGCAGCCGGATACCGGATACACATTCCGGGTAACGGCGTATGATATTTACGGAAACGCAGGAGAACCGTCGGAAGAAATCGTTGTAACAACGGGCAGGGATACGGTTTTACCTACGATACATGCACAAAGTAAGACAAAGGCGGAAGCCGTTTCCGGTCTTGTTGACGTTTCCATGAGAGTGTATGATGACGTGGGGATCAAAGAGGGCAGATTTTCTTTTTCCTATGACGGAATAACGTTCAAAGATACGGTAACGATTCCGGGTAACGGAGGCAAAGAGCAGCTTTTTAGCACGCTGTATCCGGTAAAGAACGGATATGAGGGGAAACTGTGGATCCAATATGAGGCGGAGGATACGTCGGGGAATGTAAATGAAAGGGCGGTACAGGAATTTGTGGTGGATATCACGCCGCCGGAACCGGTACAGGATTTCCGGATCGTATCCAATCTGGGAAACATTGAGCTTTCGTGGAAATCGTCTGCGGAAACGGGAATAACATATAATCTTTACCGTTCGGTGGGAGAAAGCGACGTTTACAGGCTGATCGCGGAAGGGCTGGACGGCTCGTCTTATAGTGACGGCGACGTGAAAGTGCGTGAAAATTACGCTTATCGTATCGAAGCCGTGGATCCGGCGGGAAATAAAAGCGGACAGACAAACCCGGTCATGGCTGTTGTAACGAAAGATACGGTCTCACCGATTGTCAGAGGCGTCGGACCGGCAAAAAGCATGATCGGAAACAATACGTTACTGAGCGTTCTTGTCACGGATAATTACCGTGTCAGCCGTGTCCGTGTAAGTTACAGGAACGAGGCGGGTGAAGAGTACCGGATCAATGAGTTTGTGGCAAACGAAGAAGAGTTTTATCAGGAATTTTTATGGGATACAGGCGGTCTGGAAAGCGGAACCTATGTAATCTGTGTGCTGGCATGGGACGAAGACGGAAATACCTCCTCAAAATATGAAAGAACTTATACGCTGGACGCGCAATCGCCAAAGAAACCGGATATCACGGCGGAAGGCGGACATTTTGAGAATAAAATAACCATAGACAGCGAAAAATCACAGGATTTTGCTTATTACGAAATCCTGAGAAGGGAAATCGGGACGGAAGAGTTCGTCCGGATCCGGACGACAACGGAACAAAGTTTTACGGATACGTCGGCGGTTCCTTTTGTAACGTATGTTTATGCGGTCAAGGAATACGATAAGGCGGGAAACGCTGCGCAAAGCGACGAATGTCCGGCAGCGGCGGATAATGTGGACGTGGTGGAGCCAAGGGCGTTTCTGCCGGAATATATGTCCGCCATAGAAGGAAAGGAAAGTATCTTTGACGCGAATTTGTCGTCGGATAACGTGGGGATCGTGCGTTATCAGTGGAATATGGGAGACGGCAGTAAATATACGGATTCCATTGTAAACCATGCATATAAAAAGGCGGGGCAGTATACGGTAAGTCTTACGGTCTGGGATAATGCCGGAAACAGCAGTACGGCGGTAGCAGTCGTTTATGTCCGGAACAGGAGCAACAGCGGAAACGTCAATATTAATGTTTACGGGGAAAACGGCAGCGCCCTCGGGGGAGCCTATGTATTTATTGAGACGGGAAACGGAGAAAGTTACACGTTACAGGCGGACAGCATGGGAAGAGTCTGTCTGGCGGATACAGAGGGAACGTATGAAATATCCGTCTATAGCGCGGGATATCTTCCGGAATGTCAAAAGATCGAAATAAAGAAAAACCAGGAAAGCAGCCTGAATTTCCGCCTTGTAAAAGACGAGGTGATCAAGGGAAACGTTTCCGTCCGCAGGCTGACGGTTGCGGAATTGATCGCGAAAGGCGTGGATATCAGTAATCCTGCCAATTATAACACATTTTCTTTCACCGTTGATCTGTATTTTAAAAAGTGTCCGATACCGACGCAGTATGAGTTTATCAACTGTCCGTACTTAAACAGTACGGAAGGCGGAAATAGTCCGTCCGTCTCCGGTTCGCCCGCGGCATCGATCGAGGCGGACGGTTATACGCACAGCGTTTATGTACAGCCGGTAATGACAGAAGAAGGAGAAGAACCGGTTTATGTTATCCTCACCATTTCCGAGTCGATCCGGTGGCTCAAGGACATTTATGAGGTCTCGGCGGAAATTGTCAATTCCGCAGGGGAGAAATTTTCCCTCGAAGATATGAACGCGGTGATCGACCTGCCGGAAGGGTTATCTTTTGCGGGAACCTATAAGGGGCAAAAGGCGGATTATCCGTTAGGAACGCTGACATCGGGACAGAGCAAAACGGCAGACTGGCTGATCAAAGCGGACAAGGGAGGACAGTATAAGATCAATGTGGCGGCAGACGGGATATTAATGCCGTTTGCAGTACCGGTATCGGCGTTATTTTCCGTGGAAAGAGAATTTAAGGCGGACGGCGACGGGCTTATTATCTATGTTATGGCGGAAAACTGCGCTTACATCGGTGAAAACTATTATGTTCAGTATGCCGTCTATAACGGTACGGGAAAAGATCTCTATAACTTTGCCACAACCATGGGAGACTTTCATTTTGAGGAAGAGCGGACGGACATAACGGTAAAGCAGGGACCGTTTTCGGACGGATATAAGGTTTCTACCATGGGCGAAGGACAGACGCCGCAGATAACCTATGTGCTTGACTCCACAAAGTGCGGGACATGTACCCTGACTTACGGAAGGGAAAACTATACGATCGGCGTGTTCCCGGCGGGAGAGACGCTGTACGGAACATATTCCTGTGTATTTCATGCCGAAGGAAATCCGGAAGAAGAATACTATAAACTGGTAAAATACATTGTCGATACCGTCGGGGAGGAAACAGGGGTCCGGGTAGTCATGCAGACCATACCGAGCCATATTACCAAGTATAACCTGAAAATGATCGACCTGGGATTTTTGTTCGCCGATCCGGTCGATACCACAACAGGCGCATACCTTGACCGTATCGGTGTTGTCGAAACAAGCGGCGGATCAAATATCAGCCTGAACCTTGACTATAATTCCATGATGACGGAAAATGGCGGGGAACTGGGAGCCGGTTGGTATCATAACTATCAGGAACGTATAGAGGACCAGAACGGCGTTATTTATTACTATGCCACACCGGGTCAGCGGACCACGTTTGTCAGCGACGAAATGAAGCAGGGCGTAGTATACGGAAATCTGTTGGAGGACGGCACAACGATCCTTGTGGACGGTTCGGTAAAATATCCGGGACGATTTACCACGGGAGAAGCGGGATTATCCGATTATTATTTCATGCGCGGAGAAGACGGCTTATGCAGTCTTTATACTCCGGACGGTACGGTCAGGAAATTTGATGAGCAGGGAAGATTGCGGGAAATTACCGATAATGACGAAAGAAGCGTTGCGCTGGACTATACCGACGGCGAAACCGTTATACAGGACATGGTGACAAAAAGCCGTATTGTCCTTGTCCGAAATGCAGACGGCTGTTTATCACAGATCCGTGACGAATTGGGAAATACTGCGACATTGACCTATGAAAACGGTTTGCTGGCGAGTTATACGGATTTTGCGGGTTACACGGTAACATACCGGTACGACGTCAATAAAAAACTCATCGAAAAAACAAGCGTGGAACAGACGGTAACCAACAGCTATGACGAAAAGGGAAGGATATTGTCCCAGACGAACGCAAACGGAACCATATCCATGCGCTACGAGGACGGAACCGGTTATCATAAGACAACGCTCACCGATTACCAGGGAAATGTTTCCGTTATTGAGACGGACGGAAACTACAACAGAACGGCATATGTGGATCCGCTGGGAAACCGCGCGGAGTCTGCCTATGACGATATGGGAAACCTTATCCGGGAGACGGACAGTCTTGGAAACGTCATAACCTATGAGTATACCAGCCGGGGATATGTAACGAAACGCACGGACGAAAACAACACGGAAACCGTCATGACCTATGATGAGGCGGGAAATGTGCTGAGCGTGCAGGACGAAGGGGGAATCGCGCAATTTGCTTATGACGACAAAAACCACCTGATCCGCGCCGCTTATGCCAACGGAAAAATACGGACTTATACCTACGATAAAAACGGATACCTTGCGGAAGATACCATAGAGGGGCTGGGAAGTCAGAAGTATCATTTTGAAAACGGAAGATTAAAACAGGTGACCGATACCCTTGGAAACAAGACAACCATGGAATATGACGCCATGGGAAATGTGGTATCGCAGACAGACGCGTATGGAAATACCGTCACCTATACTTACGACAGCATGGGACGGACAAGCACCGTCACCAATCCGCTGGGAGAAACCCTGCGCTTTGAATATGACTATTCGGGAAACATCATAAAAACCGTTTATCCGGACGGGACCTATACCGCAAGCACTTATGACGTAAACAACTGTGCCGTTACTACAACCGACAGGGCAGGAAACGTAACGAAATATATCCGTGACAGCTACGGAAGGATACTGAAAAAAGAATACCCGGACGGCACGTTCGAGACTTACGCCTACGATGCGCTCGGAAATGAGACCGCCCATACGGACATACTGGGAAGAACAACCACCTATACTTACGACAGCGCTTCCCGCATGATTTTGCGTCAGGACCCGGAGGGAAAAACAACCGCTTATGAATATTACAACACGGGAAAACTGAAAAAACAGACCAACAGCGACGGTACATGGGAAAGCTATGTCTATGATAATATGGGAAACCTCACGGAAGCGTCCACGCCTCTTGGAACAACATATTATACATACGATATCATGGGAAACGTAACGTCCGTAACCGACGCACTCGGAGTAACGACCACCTATACCTATGATAAATACGACCGTCTGACCGCCGAAACCGACGGCAACCAAAACACGACCACTTACGCCTACAACGCGGCAGGAAACTGTATCGGAAAAACCCTGCCGGATAAGACCCATGTAAAAATGACTTACGACGCATTCGGGCGAATGACCTCCGTTTCCACGGTAACGTCTGCTTACGGGGAAGTGTCCGTCAAATATGAATACGACGCCCTCGGAAGAGTGACAAAACTCACCGACGAACTGGGCGAAACCAGCACATATGAGTACGACGCGTATGGAAACGTAATGGCGGTATACGACGGAACGGGAACGAGACAGGCGGCATATACCTATGACGTCATGGGAAATGTACTGACCGAAACAGACGCTTCGGGAAAAATCACGCAGGGAACATATGATACCCGCACGGGACAACTGGTATCCATGGTACATAACGTGAACACGGTCAACGAAGCAAAATATACCTATACATACGACAAGGCGGGAAGACTTGTATCCGTCACCGATCCGTTATTGGGAACAAGCAGCTATACCTATGATAAAACAGGAAACATAGAAACCCTGACCGACCCTAACGGTGGCGTAACGAAATACACCTATGACGCCATGGGAAAAATAACCGAAATCTGCAACGCCGTAGGAAGCACCAGCCGTTATCAGTATGATGAAAACGGTCTGCTTCTGGTGAGCGAAAACGCAAGAGGACAGAAAACAGACTATACCTATGACGCCCTCGGAAGAACCGTAAGTTTCACGGACGAAGCAGGAAGCGTAAAATACTTCTATGACAACAACGGCAACCTATTAAGCGTAACCGAAACCCTGCCGGAAGGAACAACACAGACCATAACCCGTACCTACGACTGCATGAACCGTGTGACCGCTTACACGGATCATAAAGGAAACACGATCCGTTACGGATATGACGAACTTGGAAACCTGCTCACCCTGACCTACGCAGGCGGTGAAATCATACGGTACGCATACTATCCCAACGGACTGCTAAAAAGCGTAACCGACACCAAAGGAAACATCACGTCCTACGAATACGACACCAAAGGAAACGTGACAAAAACAAAAAACGCGGACGGAACCGAGGAAACAAGAAGCTATAACGGCAGTAATAAACTGACGGTACAAGAAACAAAAAATGCCGCCGGCGCAGTTCTCAGCCGTTATGAATACACATACGACGAAAACGGAAACGTCACCCGGACAACCGGCATTGACCACGGCGACATCAAAAAAATTACCGAAGCAGAGTACAAATATGATGCAGACAACCGCTTAATCGGTTATAATGGAAAAGAAGTACAATACGATAAAGACGGCAAC